>CALLIO010000076.1 GCA_938009055.1 uncultured Altererythrobacter sp. | reverse complement strand
ATAGTAGGTGCTGATCGTCGCAGAGAGGCTGAGGAAACGCGGCAAGTCCGCCACCTTTTGCCAATTCACTTCGAGAAAATGCTGGCGGAATGGGTAATCGTTCTTCGCTGCATCGGCTTTGGATTCAGAGGCAAAGCCCTTCACCTCGGCGCGCGCCTTGGCCAGTTCATCTTCCAGCACTGTCACCAATTCCGGCACGCTTTCAGCAGCACCCGGCCAGCGATAAGAGAATTGATAATCATCGCTCTCTTCTTTGGTGTCGAGACCATCAGTCGGGGAACGCGAGGTCGCGCTCGCGCTGGAACCCGCGCCGCTGGCTGACACGCTGGTTTGCTCCAGCGCAAACTCCTCGCGCATTTCTTCTGGCGAGCTGCATGCGCTCAGCCCCAACAAAGACATGGCGATGATGTTCAAGCAATGCATAGCGGCAACTCCCCGTACAAATTCCGCGCGACCCATAATCTTCGTGACAACGTGCTTAGCAGGACTAAGAGAAACGCAAGATTTACAGGAAGACTTATGACGCAGACAACACCGCTTATCCAGCCCGACCGCGATCAGGATGCCACCACCATCCATCTGGTGACCGCAGACGGTTTCGATGATTTTGCCAAGGGGCTTTCCGCAAGCCAGCGTTCGGCTCTGGCCGCACAAAAGTTTGCTGGCAAATCGGGACAAAAGGCAATTGTCTCGGATGGCGATGGGTGGTTCGCAGCTTGCGGCGTTTCTGATCCAGAAAGCCTTACCAGCTGGTCGCTGTCCTCGCTTGCAGGTAGCCTGCCCGAAGGGACTTATCGCTTGGCCAAGGGCAAGCCGGGACTAGCCCTGCACGGCTGGCAGACCGCGCAATACACATTCACCCGCTACAAAAAGCCCAAAGAACCGATCGGCCCGCGCGTGCTTCTCACCAAGGATGTGAAAGCGATCGAACCCGCGATTGCAGAGGCTGAGGCCGATATGCTGGTGCGCGATCTCGTCAACACACCGGCAGAAGACATGGGGCCAGCCGCTTTGGAGGCGGAATGCGACAAGCTCGCCAAAGCCTATTCGGCCACGCTCAAAGTGACCAAGGGCGATGCTTTGGAATCCGGCTATCCGATGGTTCACGCTGTGGGCCGCGCGGCTGAGCGCAAACACGCGCCGCGCATCATGCATTTGGAATGGGGGAAGGAAGGCGATCCTGTTCTCGCCCTCGTCGGTAAGGGCGTGTGTTTTGATTCTGGCGGGCTCGATATCAAACCGGCAGCAGGCATGCGGCTGATGAAGAAGGATATGGGCGGCGCTGCCCATGCGATTGCGCTAGCAAGGCTGGTGATGGGCGCAGGGCTGAAGGTGAAGCTGCACCTCTACATTCCTGCGGTCGAAAATGCGATTGCGGGCAATGCGTTTCGTCCCGGCGATATCCTCTCCAGCCGCAAGGGTTTGACGGTCGAGATTGGCAATACCGACGCCGAAGGGCGTTTGATCCTTGGCGATGCGTTGACGCGGGCGAGCGAGGACAATCCCGATCTCATCATAGATTTTGCGACTTTGACCGGGGCGGCGCGGGTCGCGCTTGGCCCTGATCTTCCCGCATTGATGACGCGCGAGGATGCAACGGCCGACGCGCTGATCGCCGCAGGCAAGGCATGCGGGGATGAGCCATGGCGCCTACCCCTGCCCGATGCCTATCGCGACTATCTCAATTCTGATGTGGCAGACCTCGGAAATATCTCCGGCAATCCCTATGCCGGCGCGAGCGTTGCCGGCCTCTTCCTCGACAAATTTGTTGGCGAGGATATTGACTGGGCGCATTTCGATACCTTTGCATGGCGCCCCTCGACGAAGCCGGGCCGATCCAAGGGCGGCGCAGCGCTTGGTCTGCGCGCAAGTTGGCATATGTTGCAGGAACGGTTTGGCTAGGCACTGGCCGTTATTGCCTGCGAAACTTGCTCCAAACCCGTTGGGCGTATAAGCGGCCCTGCTAACAACAGGCCATCCGGCTTGCCTAAGAGCTTTTAAGGACCCGCGCCGCGATGAGCATCGCTGCAGACAATGCTGCATCCAACTATGTAAGACCAGAGGGGCCGCTGTGCCTGTCCGGTCCGCTTGCGCGTCCTGAACCGGGTCAATTGCCGTTGCGGGGAGACTTGGCGCACATTGCGCTCGCCGGAACGCATTTGGCTGCGCATTATGTGATCCCCACGCTCGCGAAAATCAGCGAGAAGGACGTAACGCTCAAACTTGCCCCCGTCGCTGATGGCGAAGATCATTGCGTTTTGGAGGCCGGGAGTGCGGTCGAAGTGCTTGATATTGCAGGCGACTGGGTCTGGCTATGCAGCGGCGCCGAGGGGCCAGCGGGATATTGCCTGACAAGCGATCTCGCTTGATGCCGACTTCAGTTTTCATTGATGGAGCGGCAGGGACAACCGGACTTGAAATCCGCGATCGGCTGGCAGGGCGCAGCGAATTTGATCTGCTGGTTTTGGACGACGCCGAGCGCAAGGATACTGCCAAACGCAAAGAGGCGCTTCATGCAGCTGACATTGCGATCCTGTGCTTGCCTGATGACGCCGCGCGAGAAGCTGTTGCGCTCGCAAGTGGCTGTGACACAAGAATAATCGATGCTTCCAGCGCTCATCGCGTGGCGGAAGGTTGGACGTATGGTTTCCCCGAGCTGATCGGCGCAGAACGGATCGCCGAAGCGCAATTTGTCTCCAACCCGGGGTGCTATCCAACGGGCTTTCTGGCACTGGTCGCACCGCTTGTTCGCGCCGGACTGCTGCCCGCCGATTGGCCCTACACCGTCAATGCCGTCAGCGGGTATTCGGGCGGCGGAAACGCGCTGATTGATCGCTTTCAATCAGTAGGAAACATTGCCTTTCGAAGCTACGGCCTGACACTCGATCACAAGCACCTGCCCGAAATGCAGGCGCATGCCAATCTGGCCCATCCGCCAGTTTTTGCACCAGCCGTTGTGCCTGCGCACCGCGGCATGTTGGTCGAAGTGCCATTGCCGCTTTCAGCTCTTCCCAATTCGCCCACTGCGGCTGATTTGCGCAGCTGTTTGGCAGAGGTCTACCGAGATCTAGGGGTTATCTCGGCTTATCTCGAACCGCTTGAAACGTCCGAAATTCTGCTGCTGCAAGCCACGCAAAGTTGGGACGGGATGGAGCTGTTCGTGCACAATGATGCTGGCAATACTCAGGCTCGACTGATCGCGCGGCTCGACAATCTGGGCAAAGGCGCTTCGGGCGCGGCAATCCAGAATTTGAACCTGATGTGCGGCCTGCCTGAAACCACCGGATTACGGCTTTGATCCGTAAAACTGCCTAATTTTTGGCAATAGTATACATGACACAGCAACGAATCGAAGGTTCGGGTTCATACCGTCGCTTCAAAGATTTTAACGATGCGTTGGGTCAAAGTGAGTTGCTGGTGCAGCGTGCCAACGACATCTTTGCCCGCCAAGCTTTCGATGTTTTGAAAAACTACGCTGATGGATATGGGGCCTTTTATCTCCAGATCGGGAAGACTCTCTCCGGGAGCAATCCCAACAGACGCCATGATGTCTTCACGTTCTTGATTACACCAGCTTGGAATTGGATTGGGTGTTCCGACACTCAACCTGATATGCTCCCCCGCCTCGCCTGCACATTGAATTTGTGTGGGGCGCATGAGGGCCCTGACGCGAACCAGGTCCTTCCGATGCTTGTCTTGGTTTGCGATCTCGTTGAGGGTCCACAGGGCATCATTCCCTCCGGGGTATGGTTTTTGGGAAAGGATGAGCGCCCATTGCTCGGACGTGAGTTTCTTTTTGAGAGTATTGTGACGGGAGCTGGGAAAAATTTCTGCTTGCCCGTTTTTCCCAAGGCCCCCGAATGGAAAGCCTACGCTGGACACGCCCCTTCCATTGAAGTCCACAATAGCCACGAGGAGCTTGTCCAAAGCAGAGCGAAGATGTCCGGCAATTTCGACAACCTCCCTTGCAACACATGTGGGCAGGGGGGCGCAAGTTTGAATGACTATATGGCGGAACTCTCCATCATCTTTCTCGAAAACGGTGCTCTCAGACTCATTGAGCCAGCGGGTGATTTCGGATTTGAGGTATTGGAGTTTGCTGTTGGCCCACTCGCACTTTTCCAATGAGGCCGAAACGTCTAGGATGGATTTCATGTGCGAACCTAAAAACAAAGAAGACGAAGTGCTTAAGCGGATGCTGAGCACAAAGCCAAAGCCGAAGCCAAGGAAGGGCAGAGGGGGTAACCCCAAATCCGAGGTCAGCAAAGACAAGTGACCCACATGGGTGTCAGTAGTAGCCCTAGGCTTGGCCCCT
>CALLIO010000075.1 GCA_938009055.1 uncultured Altererythrobacter sp. | reverse complement strand
AGCTGCTGGTCATCGCGGGAAAGCTCAATGTCACAAGCAATTACCGCCAGCTTGCCGCCAATCCGCGTGCGGCTCCGTTGCGGCTTGATTGCTATCCGATGGGCCGCACTTCTGCAGGGTCGCCGATCAACAATGCGAGAGATGATGCGATCGTAGTGACTGCTCGGCGTCGCTCGGAATCTATGATGATGTCGTCCCCGGCTCCTGTTGCAGAAATGGATGCAGCTGTTGCAGAGCAAGCAGTGATGAAAGCCGCAGAAGAGAACCTCGGCGATCTTAAACTCTATCGCGTGCCAGAACGTGTCGATGTTTCGGCCAAGGGGATGAAGCAGGTCGCTTTCCTCAACGAGGACGCGGTGAAAGCCCGCTACATCTACACGGCTCCTTGCGGATTTGCTGTGACGCGCCCCGATGATACTGCAGCAGAGTTTCAACCTACCGACATGCTGCTGGCGACCAAGAACGATAAGGAAAAGGGGCTGGGCGTTGCGCTACCGCAAGGCGGTCTGGCGGTTTTCGAACCAAGTTCGCATGGCTCTACTTTTGGCAGCCAATTGGTCGCAGAGGCAAACTTGCGTGATTATGCCAGTGGCCAAGACATTGAACTGCCCATTGGCCAAAGCAATCAAGTCTTCGTCAAATGCGTGCCTGCAAAAGGGCCGGTTACCAATGCCAATATGCACAAGTGGTTCGATATGGGAGCGGAGGTTTCGAACGCCAATCCGCATTCCGTAACTGTGCGGTTTGTTTTGGGCAGTGCGGCTGACTGGGACATTCGCTGGTCAGGTTCAAAGGTGCGAATCAAGGATGGCGAGAAGATCGTCGAATTGACTGTTCCGGCTAATGGAACACGCAAAGTTAAGTGGAAAATGCGCAGTCCTAAGTGATCCCCTTCCTCGGTGATTCCGGGAAAAATTTCACAAATCCAAAAAAAGGTCTGTTCTACTCTTGTTCCAAAAGAACAAATCCGATACAAACTCTTTCCAACGGGTGGGTTACAACTCTGTAATCCCACTAGGCAAGCGAAGGAGACCGTGCGATGGCTACCAACTTGAAACTGGTTGAAAAGGAAAGTTCTGTGGATCGTCAAAAGGCTTTGGATGCCGCCCTCGCGCAGATAGATCGCGCCTTTGGTAAGGGTTCCGCGATGAAGCTCGGCTCGAAAGAGGCGATGAATGTCGAAGCGATTTCAACCGGTTCATTGGGACTCGATATCGCGCTCGGAATTGGCGGATTGCCCAAGGGGCGCGTCATCGAAGTGTATGGCCCTGAAAGTTCGGGCAAGACAACTTTGGCGCTGCATGTGATTGCAGAGGCGCAAAAGAATGGCGGCACTGCAGCTTTCGTTGATGCCGAACATGCGCTTGATCCTGTCTATGCCAAGGCGCTGGGTGTCGATACGGACGAGCTTATCATCTCGCAGCCTGATACGGGCGAGCAGGCGCTTGAGATTACCGATACGCTGGTGCGTTCCAATGCGATTGACGTTCTGGTGGTTGATTCGGTTGCCGCTCTTGTCCCTCGCGCTGAGATTGAGGGCGAGATGGGCGATGCGCATGTTGGCCTTCAAGCCCGGCTGATGTCGCAATCTTTGCGCAAGTTGACCGGCTCGATCAATCGTTCGAAATGCATGGTGATCTTTATCAACCAGCTGCGGATGAAGATTGGCGTGATGTATGGCAATCCGGAAACGACAACGGGCGGCAATGCGCTCAAATTCTACGCTTCGGTTCGCCTCGACATTCGCCGTACTGGCCAGATCAAGGATCGCGACGAAGTGGTCGGTAATGCGACCCGCGTCAAAGTGGTCAAGAACAAGGTGGCGCCGCCCTTCAAGCAGGTTGAGTTCGACATCATGTATGGCGAGGGTATTTCCAAGATTGGCGAGATTCTTGACCTCGGTGTGAAAGCCGGCGTGGTCGAAAAATCGGGAAGCTGGTTCTCCTATGACAGCATCCGCATCGGTCAGGGGCGCGAAAACGCTAAGACCTACCTCAAAGAGAACCCAGAAGTTTGCGATAAGTTGGAAGCCGTCATTCGCGGCCGCACCGATGAAGTCGCCGAGGAAATGATGACAGGCCCTGACGCGGAGGACTGACACTTTTGCCTCAAGCGGACGTTGATGCCCAGCGAAATTGGGGCAGTCCGAAGACATGGAAAGCCGGTTTTGATGATGCCCCTTGCGGTATTGTCGGACCGGCTTTTCCTTTTGCGCCGCTCCATTTGGCGGCTGCGGAGCGCCAATGGTTGAAAATGGGCGGAATTCATGCGCCTTGGACGCGCAATCTCTTGTCGCGTCCCATTTGAACGCCTAACTGGATTTTCATGACATCAACGAACAACATCCGAAGGTCATTCCTCGACTATTTTGCGCAGGCTGGGCACGCTGAAATCTCAAGTGCGCCACTGGTGCCTTATAATGATCCAACGCTGATGTTTGTGAATGCCGGTATGGTGCCGTTCAAGAACGCTTTTACCGGCTTTGAGACGGCCCCATCGAACACTGCAACATCCTCGCAAAAATGCGTGCGCGCTGGCGGCAAGCACAATGATCTCGACAATGTCGGCTATACTGCTCGGCACCACACATTCTTTGAAATGCTCGGCAATTTCTCTTTCGGCGACTATTTCAAGGAAGAGGCGATCTTGCATGCCTGGACCTTGTTGACACGCGAATGGGGATTGTCCGCTGAAAAGCTCACCGCAACTGTTTATCACGATGATGATGAGGCGTTTGATCTTTGGCGCAAGATTTCCGGCCTGCCTGATGATCGCATCATCCGCATCGCGACAAGCGACAATTTCTGGTCGATGGGTGATACGGGGCCTTGCGGTCCTTGCTCCGAAATCTTCTACGATCATGGCGAGCATATCGAAGGGGGCCCTCCGGGCAGTCCGGACGAGGACGGCGACCGCTTCGTCGAAATCTGGAACCTTGTTTTCATGCAGTACAATCAGGACGAGGGCGGTGTACGCACAGAATTGCCCAAGCCATCGATTGATACGGGCATGGGGCTGGAGCGCATCGCTGCGGTTATGCAGGGCGTGCACAACAATTACGATACCGACACATTTAAGGCGTTGATTGCCAGTTCGCAGGCGCTCACGGGCGAAGCCCGGTCTGACGAACAGATTGCCAGTCACCGGGTAATCGCGGATCATTTGCGCTCTACCAGCTTCCTGATGGCAGATGGAGTGCTGCCGTCAAATGAGGGGCGCGGTTACGTCCTTCGCCGGATCATGCGCCGCGCGATGCGACATGCCCATTTGCTTGGCGCGAGTGAGCCGATGATGCACCAGCTTGTGCCTGCTCTCGTGACCGAAATGGGCCAGGCCTATCCGGAACTGCAACGGGGTCAGGCGCTGATCGCCGAAGTGCTTGAACGCGAGGAAACTCAGTTTCGTAGGACGCTTGAGAAAGGTCTTAGCCTGCTGGACGATGCCACCGGTGATCTTGCCGATGGCGCTGAACTTGACGGGGGAACGGCGTTCAAGCTCTACGACACTTATGGCTTTCCCTTTGATCTGACCGAAGATGCATTGCGTTCGCGTGGACTGGGTGTTGATCGGGCTGGCTTTGAAGCAGCGATGGAGCAGCAAAAGGCTGCGGCACGCGCGGCATGGAAGGGATCGGGTGAAGCAGCCTCAGATGAAGTTTGGTTCGACATTGCAGAACGCGAAGGCGCGAGCGAGTTTACCGGATATGCTTCGACCGCAGGCGAGGGTACGATTGTTGCGCTTGTCAAAGATGGCGCGGAAGTGCCGGGCGCGAAAGCTGGCGAGAAGGTTCTCATCCTGACCAATCAGACGCCTTTCTACGGCGAAAGCGGCGGCCAGTCAGGCGATATGGGGAGCATCAGTTCCAAGGCGGGTTTCGCCTCGGATATTACCGACACGTCCAAACCTCTTGGTCGTTTGCATGTCCATCATGCCGCGATTACCGCTGGCGAAATAGCGGTTGGTGATACCGTTCAATTGCAAGTGGATACCGGGCGACGCGACCGGATAAGAGCCAACCATTCCGCAACTCACCTTGTTCATGCTGCATTGCGCGGTCAGCTTGGCGAGCATGTGACGCAAAAAGGTTCGCTGGTCGCTGATGACCGTTTCCGTTTCGACTTCTCGCACCCCAAGCCGCTTTCGACAGAAGATATTGCTGCGATCGAGGCGGAAGTGAATGCTGAAATCCGCGCCAATGAACCGGTCGCCACACGCCTAATGAGCCCGGATGAAGCAGTTGAAGCGGGCGCACTTGCCTTGTTTGGCGAAAAGTATGGCGATGAAGTGCGCGTGCTATCGATGGGCCGAAAGAGTGAAGGCGGACGCAATTACTCGGTCGAGCTGTGCGGCGGAACCCATGTCAATGCGACTGGCGATATAGGCGTCTTCCGCATCATCTCGGAAAGCGCGGTCAGCTCTGGCGTGCGCCGAATAGAAGCGCTGACAGGCGAGGCGGCGCGTCAATGGCTGGTCAATCGCGAGGAAGCGCTAAAATCGGCGGCCAGTGCGATCCGTTCGGCTCCTGATGAAGTGCCCGCACGTATCAGCGCGTTGCTGGATGAGCGCAAGCGACTCGAAAAGGAACTGGCAGAAGCAACCAAGGCGCTTGCGCTGGCAGGGGGCAGCGGCGGAACTGACACGGCCACAACCGATGAGGATATTGGCGGCGTGACCTTCAGCGGGCAGACGATCGAGGGGCTGAACCCCAAGGAATTGCGTCCTCTGCTTGATGAAGCGAAACAGCGCATGGGTTCAGGCATTGCAGCGATTTGCGCAGTGAATGACGGCAAGGCGGCCTTCGCAGTTGCTGTGACCGATGATCTGACCGAGCGTTTTAGCGCGGTCGATTTGGTGCGCGCGGGCGTTGAAGCTATTGGCGGCAAAGGTGGAGGTGGACGGCCGGATATGGCACAAGGCGGCGGCCCTGACGGAGCGAAGTCGGATGATGCGCTTGCGGCGGTTAAAGCTGCGATTGCTGGCTGAACGCCAAAGGATTACTTGCCCAAAGCGACTTTCAAAATAGGCCATGTTAGCATCAGTTGGCTCATCTTGGGGCCATTGGTCTTGGGCAGGCTGTCGTCGATATCTCTGACCCGCGTGGCATAGTAGACATGGCGCAATGGCCGGGGCAAGGGGCCCGCATTTTCAAGAACCGTTGATGGCACGAAAGCGAATTTTTTGCCCTTTGGTCCATCGATGAAGCCGATCACAGGGTGGCTGCATTCTGTGCATGTCCCGCGATCAAGCGCTGGCGGTTCTTTGTACTGATTGAACGTGATGGTGTCTGGCGTCAGGATCGTAACATTGCTGTCCAGCGTTACGGTCGCATCGGCATAGTCTCCTGGATAGAGTGACTGGCAGATAGTGCAGTGACAAAAGAAGCGCACAGAGGGCATGCGCTCAAGCGCAATAGCGCTCGTACCGCATGGGCAACGGCATTTGATCGCTTTGCCGATGGCTTTGGTCATAGGCTTCTCCCGCACGAGTTGTTTGAACTGATCGACCCCAAGTCGATACTGCCTAATTCGATTGGTCGCGAAACATCGCCCAGTCCAAACGACGAGTGAATGGCTAACTCGCTTCTTCAATACTGCGCGATCGCAACATTGGTTTTGCGCTAAGGTCGCCTTGGTCTTCGATTCTGGCGCGATATTCGTCGCGCTTGGCATGGATAGAAGCAATAACCGGCCCCATCGGAACCCCGATGTCGACCAGCACAGCTTCTGAAAGTTGCAGCGAGCTTTCCAATGTTTCGGGTACGGCATGGCTTGCACCGGCGCGGTACAGTTCGGCGGCATGATCCGAATCGCGCGCGCGCGATACGATCAGCAGGTCGGGATAACTCTTGCGCAATTTGGTGGTGAGACGCTGGGCAAGCACTGGTTCGTCCATTGTGAGGACCACTGCTGGTGCGCTTTCCACGCCAAGACGCGACAAGGCATCGCCGCGTGCAGCATCGCCAAATGTGGCGCGGTAACCATCACGTTTGACCCCGTCTATCAGATCGGGATCGGAATCGAGCAGCACATATGGCTGATCGTGCGCGACCATCATATCGGCGATCAACCGACCAACACGGCCGCCGCCGATGATAATCGTGCGCGCCTCCTCGTGATCCTCTTCGGGAAGTTCCGGGACTGCCTCGACCCGGCGGGCGATAACCCGGCCGAGCCGGGCCAGCAAAGGCGTGACGGTCAAGCCAATGGCGGTCACGATTTGCCAGAACTGTGCTGTATCGGTGTCGATCACCATGGCACTGGTCGCAGCAGCTAAGACAATCAGAGTCGTTTCGCTGGGACTGGCCATCAGCACGCCTGTTTCTGTCGCCGTGCTGCGCCGGGCGCCCATCATCCGCAAAAGGAAGCCGGTCACAATCGCCTTGAACACCAAGACGCCGACAACAGCGCCCGCGATTTCGCCCAGATTGTCCCAGACGACAAAAATATCGATGCTCATGCCAATGGTGATAAGGAAGACGCCGAGCGCGAGCCCCTTAAACGGGTCCATAATGCTCTCGACCTCGCCGTGATATTCGGTCTCTGCGATGAGAACGCCTGCGATCAGCGCGCCGACAATTGGCGAAAGGCCGGTGGCAGCGGTGGCAAGGCTCGCTCCGATGACGACAAGCAGCGAGGCGGCTAAGAACAGCTCGGGGCTTTTGGTGCGCGCTGCTTGGGCAAACAAGCGGGGAAGCAGCAACCGTCCGGCAACCAGCAAGACGATAATCACCAGCCCGCCTTGGATCAGCGTGCCAGTAATCCCGCCCACGCCATCGGCAGCTGCGGCCGGAGCAAGCGCGCCGAGGATGAAGATGATCGGGACGATCATAATGTCCTCAAACAAAAGCATCGACAGCGCTGCGCGGCCCACCGGACTGCGTGTTCCCGATATCGGCAGCACAATCGCGGTAGAGGAGAAGGCAAGAGCAAAACCCAGCGCCAGCGCCGCTGTGGTTCCCATGCCGCTCACTTGTCCGAAGAAGACCGCAGAGACCGTGCCGATGATAAGCAGTTCGAGGCTGCCAAGGCCGAAAACCAATTTGCGCAATTGCCACAAGCGGTTGAACGAGAGCTCAAGCCCGATTGAGAACAAGAGCAAGATGATCCCGAAATCAGCGAAAGGGCCCAATCCTTCTGGATCTGAGATTGTGATGTGTCTGAGCCAGGGATATTCCGCGACCAGCTTGCCAAGCCCAAACGGGCCAACGGCAATGCCGATCAGGATAAAGCCGATAACTGGCGTGATCCGAAAACGCGTAAAGACCGGAATAACGATTCCCGCTGCGCCAAGAATGACGAGCGCGTCCGACAATACGGGGGAGGGGGCGAGTTCACCGGCCATACCGGCAGGTTAAGCGCGATACCGGCTGCTGTCACCTAAGGGATTGCAGTCTGTGTGCACAAAAAAGGGGGCAGCAAGCAGCTACCCCCCTCTTGAATTGTCCTGCGAAGGATCGACTGGGAGCTTAGCTCCAGCTGGCCATTTCCTTTTCGAGGTTGGTCACGATCGATTCAAAGAACTGCTCGGTCGTCTGCCAGCTCTGATCTGGACCAATCAACAGCGCCAAATCCTTGGTCATGCTGCCGTTCTCAACCGTTTCGATGCAGACGCGTTCGAGCGTCTCGGCAAATTTCACGACATCGGGTGTCTCGTCAAACTTGCCGCGATACATCATGCCGCGCGTCCACGCGAAGATCGATGCGATCGGGTTGGTCGAAGTGGCATTGCCTTCCTGATGCTGGCGATAGTGACGCGTTACTGTGCCGTGCGCGGCTTCTGCCTCTACGCAATCGCCCGAGGGGGTCATCAAAACTGATGTCATAAGGCCAAGCGAGCCGAACCCTTGAGCGACGGTGTCCGACTGAACATCGCCGTCATAGTTTTTACAGGCCCAAACGAACTTGCCGTTCCACTTCATCGCCGCTGCGACCATATCGTCGATCAAGCGGTGTTCATAGTGGATGCCAGCTTCTTCGAATTTGTCAGCAAACTCGGCTTCAAAGACTTCTTGGAAGAGGTCTTTGAAACGGCCATCATACTTTTTCATGATGGTGTTCTTGGTCGACAGATACACCGGCCAACCGCGATCAAGCCCGTAGTTCATCGAAGCGCGAGCGAAGTCGCGGATCGAATCGTCGAGATTGTACATCGCCATCGCAACGCCGCTCGACTGGAATTCGAACACTTCAAGGTCGATCTTCTCGCCATCTTCGCCTTCGAACACGAGGCGCAGCTTACCAGCGCCCGGGATCAAGGTGTCGGTCGCGCGATATTGGTCACCGAACGCGTGACGGCCAACCACGATTGGGTCGGTCCAACCGGGTACGAGGCGCGGAACATTGTCGATCACGATCGGTTCGCGGAAAACAACACCGCCAAGGATGTTGCGGATAGTGCCATTGGGCGAGCGCCACATTTGCTTCAAATCGAACTCTTCAACCCGCGCTTCATCCGGCGTGATGGTCGCGCATTTTACGCCAACACCAAATTCCTTGATCGCATTGGCTGCATCTACCGTGATCTGATCATCGGTTTCGTCGCGCTTCTCAATCGAGAGATCGTAATACTTCAGATCAACATCGAGATAAGGCAGGATCAGCCGTTCGCGGATCCACTGCCAAATGATTTTGGTCATTTCGTCGCCGTCGAGTTCGACGACCGGGTTCTTCACCTGGATTTTTTGCATGTTTGCCCTGTTGATTTCGTTTTTGGGAGGAAAGTCTGCGCGCGCTTTAGCAGAGGGGAGCGCAGGCGCAAGTAGGGCTAGGCTCTAGCGAGCTAAACGGAGAGAGAAACGATGGTGGGCGTACCAAGATTTGAACTTGGGACCCCTACGATGTCAACATAGTGCTCTACCCCTGAGCTATACGCCCGCACCATCGCTTTGTTCCGCCGACCGATCAGCGGAAAGCGCGTTTAGCTTGGCCTTTGGAAGTGCGCAAGCGATTCGCGCTGCTATTTCTACAGAGAGGCTTCGCTTTGCTCTTCAAACACGCGTTCCACCTCGAGCACGAGGTCGCGCAGATGGAAGGGTTTCGACAGGACTTTCGCCTGCGGCTGTTCTTTGCTTGCCCGCAAGGTGACCGCAGCAAAGCCAGTGATAAACATGACCTTGGTGTGCGGCGAGACTTCCGAGCATTTCTGCGCCAGTTCGATCCCGTCCATCTCCGGCATGACAATGTCCGACAAAAGCAGGTCGAAATGCTCTTTCTCGAGCAAAGGCACTGCATCGGTGCCCCGATCAACGGTCACCACATGGTATCCAGCCTTGGTTAGCGCGCGATGCAAATAAGTGCGCATCGCATCTTCATCCTCGGCGAGAAGAATCTTAAGCTTGTCGATATCATCCATGCCAAGCTCCTTAGCCTGAAGGTTTTAAGAAATCTTTCCTGCCGCCCTAGTTGCCCAGCTTTGACACAGCCAACAAGAGCGGGCAGCACGTAGCAGAATGCCACAAGGTTCTCATATCACGCCCGATTCGGCGACAGAAAAGCAAGGTAAGCCGACTTTGCAAACAGATAGCTTTACCCTTCAGACGTATAAAGCGCCGCCGATCCCGATTGTGATCGCAGCGCCGCATGGTGGGCGCGAATACCCAGAGCATGTAACGCAAAATATGCGCGAGGCGGCTTTCTCTAAGCTGCGGCTAGAGGATCGCCTGATTGATATCATCGCAGCCGATGTTGCTGCGCAAACGGGCGCATCCTTGTTGATCGCCAAAACGCCGCGCGCAATGCTCGACCTTAACCGCGCCCAGACTGATATCGATTGGGGCATGGTGGTGGGTAAAGATCCATCGGTTGCCGAGCAGCCTCATACCAATCGCCGCGCGCGAAGCGGCTTGGGACTGGTGCCGCGAAGACTCCCCAATTTCGGCGAAATTTGGCGCAGCGCGCTTCCTGCAGCTGAGCTTGACCAGCGTATCGAGCAGATCCACCGCCCTTATCACCGCGCTTTGGGCAAGGAGATGGAGCGATTGCGCGATCATTGGGGGGCGGCTTTGCTCCTCGACCTGCACTCGATGCCGCCGCTCAAAAAGCGCTATGGCATGCCGCATATCGCGCGCTTTGTGCTGGGGGACCGGTTTGGTGCCTCTTGCGATCCCAGCCTGTCGAGCAGGGTCCTGAGCTTTCTTGACCGTCAGCGCTCGCCCAACAGCCACAATCGCCCCTATTCGGGCGGATATATTCTCGATCAGCATGCTGCGCCCACACGCGGTCTTCACGCGATGCAATTGGAAGTGTGCCGCACGCTCTATCTTGACCCAGCGATGGCTGAGCTGAGTGATGGAGCCAAGCCAATGGCCAAAATGCTCGCGGCCTTGGTGCGCGAATTGGCCGCGATCACGGCGCGGCTTGGCGAAAGCGGAGTGCTGGCGCAAGCTGCAGAGTAAACCGCGCTTGTTCTAAAACCAAAAAGACCACCCCGCACATTGAAGTGCGAGGCGGCCCCAATTCGGGGTAAGGTTCAGGGAGTTGCGCTCCCGCAAAAGCGGAAATGCGCAGCCGCTGCGGCGAGGGTAGGGGGAACCGCAGCGACCCTGAAAATATGGGTATGGCCCGCGCGGCTTTCAACCACACAGGTTAACGATCTGACGTCAAGACGCCTTAGTTCGTCGCAGCTGGTGCTGGCTCTGGAACTTTGCCTTGAGCCGCCTGACGCGAGAACACCACCCGCATCAAATTGAGCGAGAAGAGATGTGCGTGGATCAGCATCATCATGCCGTTCTTGTTCAGCTCTTGCACTGTTTTGGCTGGCAATTCGCGCAATTTCGCTTCGTCAACCATTTGGAACCCGCGATAGACATACGGATTGTCGGGGTTGTCATTTTGCGTGATCGCGATCTCGCCATCCATCAAGAGCTTGTGCTTGGCCAACTCTTCCATGAACGCCTTGGTGCGTTGGCCGGATTCTTCGAACTTCTGGCAAAATTCGAGCACACCCTTGGTGAAGTCGGTTGGCTCGTTTTCGCCTTCGAAAAGCTCATTGCCGTCTTTGAAATCGCCAACAACGCCCGAAGCCGGGTCAAAGCACAGCGAAAGTTCTTCGGTTTCCTGTGTCAGTTTAGCCAGCATGAAGGGATAACGACGCGCATAGGCAGGCAGATAGACGTTTTCGGTCAGCTTACCCTTGTCATCGACAAAAGTGTTCACGCCTTCATTGAGGCCCATCATCACGATCGGCAGCGGATTGTCGCCAGCAGTGAACACAATCGGATAGTTGCGCTGCGCATCAACAAACTCGTCGACCGTAACGGGGATCGCATGTGTCTCAGCAAGGAAGCTTGCATCGTCAAACGTCTTGCTCTTCCAGCTTGCGTGATCGCGGCTGTTGAGGGGCATGAGATCCTTGTAGAACAAGGGCAATTGTGGTTGCGGCGCGCTCGCCATGGGAATTCTCCGAAAGGTGATTCTGTTCTTAAAAACGGCCTGTCGGGTTTCCCCGCAGGCCTCGCGGTGGGGTCTTTAGGATGAAGCGCCCGATGGTGCAAGCGGCACGAGTTTTCCGGGGTTGAGAATGCCATCCGGATCGAGCGCTACCTTTACGCTGCGCATGAGTGATAGAGCGACCGGATCGCCCAATCGGCCCAGCTCATCGCGCTTCATTTGACCGATCCCGTGTTCTGCACTGATCGAGCCGCCAAAGCGGGTGACTTCATCATGGACAAAGGCGGAGATGACCTTGCCCTCTGCTTCTTCCCAGTCACCGGGCACGGCGCTGTTGGGTGCGAGAACATGAAAATGGACATTGCCATCGCCCAAATGGCCAAATGCTGCGACCTTTGTGCCAGCAAATTTTGCTTCGACGCGCGGGCTAACATCTTCAATGAAATCCGGCATGGCATCGACCGGAACCGAGATGTCATGCTGCATTGCAGGGCCAAGCGCGCGCTCGGCGGCTGAAATCCCATCACGTAGAGACCACAAGGCTTCTGCCTGCGCTTCGTTGGATGCGATGACGACATCTTGAATCGTCTCGGCTTCAAATGCTTTGGCAAGGGCTTGCTCAACTTCATTGCGCAGCATGCTATCATCCAAATAGGGCGTCACAAATTCGAGCAGCGCATTCCAATTGTGGGTCGCAGCCAAGGGAGCGCGGGCAGTGGGCTCATGCGCCAAAACGCTTGCCAAGCAATGCTCGGGCACCACTTCAAACCCTTCGAGAGATTGGGGAAAGGCGCTTTGCATCGACAGGAGCAATGCGCGTGCGCGGTGGGGGCATTCTAAACCAACCCATGCCACCACGCGTTCGCCGGTGGCCGGAACAAGCCGCAAATTCGCCGCTGTCACAATTCCAAGTGTGCCTTC
>CALLIO010000074.1 GCA_938009055.1 uncultured Altererythrobacter sp. | reverse complement strand
AGCAATTTGGCGGTGCTGGAGATATTGCCTTCGCTGCGCGCCAAAGCATGACGGATAATCTTGCGATCCGATTCCTCGCGCGCGCTCTTCAGATTGAGCGCACATGGCTCGTTATCTTCACCGCCATCAAGATCGAGATCTTCGGCCGCAATAAGCTTGCCATCGGCCATAATCACTGCGCGTTTCACGCGGTTCTCAAGCTCGCGGACATTGCCCGGCCATTCCCAACCATCAATCGCTGCCAGCGCATCGGGCGCAAAGCCTGTGACCTGTGGGTTCATCTCGTCAGCGAAGCGTTTGAGAAAAGCCTTGGCCAGCAAAGTCGCATCACCTGCCCGCTCGGCAAGTGAAGGAATACGCACCACGATCTCAGCCAAGCGGTAGAACAGATCCTCGCGGAAGGCCTGCTCACCGATCATCGCTTCGAGGTCTTGATGGGTCGCACATACGATGCGCGTGTCGACTGCAATCTCCTTGCGGCCGCCGATCCGTTCAATCGTCCGCTCCTGCAAGAAGCGCAGCAATTTCACCTGCAAGGGCAACGGAATATCGCCCACTTCATCAAGGAAAAGCGTGCCACCGTGAGCGTTTTCAATTTTGCCCTCGGTGGTTTTGACAGCGCCGGTGAAGGCACCTTTCTCGTGGCCAAACAGCTCGCTTTCAAGCAGGTTTTCAGGGATCGCGGCGCAATTGATCGCCACAAAGGGGCCATCCTTGCGGTCGCTTGCATCATGCAGGCCTTGAGCCAGCAATTCTTTGCCCGTGCCGCTTGCGCCCAGCAGCATAACCGAGACATTGGTGGTGGCCACTCGCTCAATCGTGCGAGCAACTTTGACCATCTCGGGCGCGCCGGTAATCAAGCGGCCCAGCACCTTTTTGTCATCGCCAGCCTGGGCAACCAGCTTGCGGTTTTCTTGCTCAATCTCGTGGAGGTTGAACGCGCGGCGCACAATCAGCCCAAGCGCATCAATATCGACGGGCTTTTGGTAGAAGTCGTAGGCGCCCTTCTCGATTGCCTGCAGCGCACTTTCACGCGCACCATGTCCTGATGCGACGACCACCTTAGTGTCTGGCTTCAACTCCATGATTGCATCGAGCACAGCCATGCCCTCACTCGTGCCATCCGGATCCGGCGGCAAACCAAGGTCCAGCGTCACAACCGCAGGCTCGAGCGAACGCAGCGCCGTGATCGCGCTTTCACGGTCGCCCGCAATCACCACTTCAAAATCGTCATAGGCCCATTTGAGCTGGGCCTGCAGACCTTCATCATCTTCGACGATGAGCAATGTAGGTTTCTTGTCAGCCATTCCCAAGTCCTTAACTTCCTCAAACTTCTTTGTTTCGGTCGAGCATTTGTGCTGCTTCAACCAGCGGCAATGTCGCGCTAAAGCGCGTGCCAATTCCTTCGCGGCTTTCCACGTTCAAACGGCCGCCCATCCCCTGGATCAGTTCGCGCGCTTCAAAGGCGCCAATCCCAAACCCGCCTGATTTCGATGATACAAACGGTTTGAACAGGCCGTTGCGAACAAATGTGGGGGCCATGCCCTGCCCTGAATCGACGATCTGAATGTTGCCGCGCAGGCCATCGCTTGAGACATCAACAAAGATCGCCTCATCTTTCTCGCTGGCATCGACTGCATTCTGAAGAAGATGCACAAGCGCCTGCTCCAACGCTTCTTCGTCCGCCAGCACATGGCAATCAACACTATGCGCAATGGTCACATCGTGAATGGGGCTGAAGCGGGTGATGAGACGCGCCGTCAAATCTTTCAGATTAACCGGCTTAAGGTCGAGCGCTTGGCCCGTGCCATAACGCCCGAGCTTCTCAAGTAGCCCGTTCAACTTGTCAGACGAATTGCGCAAGGTGACGAGCATATCGGCGCGAAAATCCGGCTTGTCTGCATGGAGTTCCGCATTGCGCGCAAGCAACGCCATTTGGCTCGCCAAATTCTTCACATCATGCATCACAAAGGCGATGCGGCGGTTGAACTCGTCAAACCGGCTGGCTTCCATCAAGGCTTGCTGCCCTGACCGCTCCGCCAGATAGCTGGCAAGCTGCTGGCCCACCACTTTGAGAAGGTCGAAATCCTCCCAATCAAGCTGGCGCGCATCGCGCGGTTTGGCCAACACAACCACGCCCACAAGCCGGTCGAAATGTTGCAAGGGCACAAGCGCCCAGGCGTCCTCTGCCTCTACCAGCCATTCAGGCACTAGCGCACTTTCGCCGTGGTAATCGGTCCCCGCGCGCACTTCATCGAGATCGACGATGAAGCCGCGCTCTTCCAGCAATCCGGCCAATTGATAGCCCGCAGCTTGCGCCGGCACTTCCAGCGTTGACCATTGCCAACGGGCAACCAACTCAAGCTCGGCTTCTTCGGTGGGAGCGAGCAGCAATCCCTTGGGGCTTTCGGTGATGTCAGCCAGCACTTTGATCGCGCGTTCTTCAAAACTGTCGTCCGTGCTGTTTCCTCGCCCAATAGTCTGGGTAAAACGCAGCCATTCTGCACGGTAGTCATAGCGGTGCTGGAAGAGGTGTTTGACCGCCGTCACCCTGATCCACGAGCGCGCGCGTTTCGATGGTAGCCAAAGAATTGCGGCAAGGATCGCCAGCGCCAAAAAGCCAACCTGAACGATGCGGGCAAATTCTCCGCCAAGCGAAACCAAGGCCTCGCTCATCAAAGACATCACGAGCAAATAGGCGCCGATCACGAGCAGCGAAAGCGATTGGAATGTCACCGCACGCGAAGGACGCAATTGATAGCCGAGCGTTGTCGAATTCGCCCCAATGGCCAGGGCAATCACAAGCAGTGCAGAGGCAAATCCGCGGATGGCCAACAGCACGCTCGGGATCGATCCGCCAAGATAGCTGACCGTGTATAAATTGAGATCGAATATCCAGATTCCGGCAGAGGCTATCGCACTCCAGCGCAGCACTTGGCGCGCAGTGCTGGTTGCACCTGCATAAAGGTTATGGAGCAACACCATCGCCCCGATCGCAACCAAAACGCGCAATATCGCACCGATCTGGAAAGCGAGCTCGGCAATCTGCGGGATATCGGCAAAGCGAATGCTGAAGCTAAGGAATAGAAGCTGCAGTGTCTCGACCGCAGCCAGCACCAAAATGACCGGACGTACGGGACGCATGCTTTCATCGCGCCCATCATTCGCGAACAGGCGAAACAGCAGATAAATCCAGCTCAGATTCCGGGCGATTTCTGCGAATTGGGTGGGATAAGCATTGGGCTCAATCGCAGCGGCCAGTCCGCACCACCCGCCGGTAATGCCTGCGGCCCAAATCCCAGCGATCCGATCCTTACGCGCATGGTCGCCACTGCGGATCATCCACAGTGCTGCAACCGCGCACAGCACGGCCCCCGCCAGATAGCCAAGGAAGGAAAGCTGCGAGCTTAATGTGTCGAGGAATGCGGTCATCGCGCTCCCTCAGGCCACAAGATCACTCGCACCGTTTGGAGCAAAATTACCAGATCGAGGAACGGCGTGTAATTCTTCGCATAATAGAGGTCATATTCGAGCTTCTTGCGGCTATCCTCGATGCTCGCGCCATAAGGATAGTTGATCTGCGCCCAACCGGTAATGCCGGGCTTCACCATATGGCGTTCGGCATAGAAGGACAGCTGTTCTTCAAGATCCTCTACAAAGGTCGGAACCTCAGGACGCGGACCAACAAAGCTCATATTCCCCTTCAGCACGCTCCAGGCTTGGGGCAATTCATCGATCCGAACCTTGCGGATGAGACGCCCAATACGGGTCACGCGCGGGTCATTTTCCTCTGCCCATTTCGCACCGTCTTTTTCTGCATCAGTCCGCATCGAACGCAATTTGATTAGATCAAAACTCTCGCCATAAAGGCCCACACGCTTTTGGCGGAAAAAGGCTGGCCCCTTGCTGTCTATCTTTACCAGCAAGGCAAAGATCATGATTATCGGAAAAGTCAGCAGCAGTAGGAAAAGGCTGGCAACAATGTCGAACACGCGCTTGGCCGCGCTTGAGAACATCCGGCTCGACGAAAAACCGTCCGAAAAGATCAACCAGCTGGGATTGACCGTGTCGAGGTCTACCCGCCCGGTCTCACGCTCCAGAAAGCTGGAGAAATCATTGACGTGCACGCCCTTGGTCTTGATCCGCAGCAAATCCTTCAGAGGCAGCGCATTGCGGCGTTCCTGAAGGGCGAGCACCACTTCGCTGACACCCAGGTTTTCGACAAATCGGCCAAGATCATGGATTGCATCGCGCGCGATAGCCTCTTCTACCACGCGCTCGCCATCGTTCATCGCAATATAGGAGACAATGACAAAACCGCTTTCGGGCAAGTCACCAAGCTTGCGCAGCCGCTGCGCACGGTCACCAGCGCCCAACACCATGACACGGCGGCGGAAGGCTGATGAGCCGAGGAAACTGTTGAGCAGCAAGCGGTCGATGACCATCATCGCGATGGCAAAGAACATCCCGTAAAACAGCGTTGAGCGCCAAAACGCCTCAGTCTTGACGACAAAGTCGATCGCGACAAGCGCCAGAAT
>CALLIO010000073.1 GCA_938009055.1 uncultured Altererythrobacter sp. | reverse complement strand
TTTGTGGTGTCATCAATCGAGGAGTCAGAGCCGGTTGTGCCGGACCCGCCTGTGCTTACGGGCGTCGAGTCCTCGCTGCGGTCAAAGTCCACATCAATGCGCTTTGTGATGCCGCGATATGATGCGGCGATGCGAATGCGGGAATCGGCACTAAGGTCCGAAACAGACAGCTTGCCATTCACCCCGCCATCATTGATCACGGCTGTTAGTGCGCCGGAGATAAGCGCGTATGACCACAGCGCATCATTGGTCACATCTGTGCCGTCGCCAAGCTCGAGCTTGAAAAACTCTTCGATCGGCAATTGCCCAGATTTGGGCGTGCCGTCAAAGTTGAAGCGGGCCTTAAATGTGGTGCCGCCCTTGATGTCCATGCTGGACTCGTCGATCGATTGAATGATCGGATTGTTCGGGCGATTGTAAATGGTCGGGGGCGCTGGAATCACAGCGGGGCTTTCGTCCATGTCCCAAGCGTAAATCGCCTCATCCTCTTCGATGAGCTCGATTGTCGTTTGGCCAGCAAAGTCCATCCCGATTGCCAGGACGCGAAAAAGCTTGCGATCAAAGCCGAGCGGATAAAAGGTGAGCTCGATCACATCATTTTTCTGAACACGCCACCAGGTCCGCTGACCATCGAAACGCAGCCGACCGGCGAATTGCGCTCGCTGCAACCTTTGCATTGCAAGGCGCTGGCATTGGCTGGCCGAATGAACGAGCTGATATGTGAGCGACTGCGCACGCTCGATATCGTCCACCGGCGGTATACTAACCTCGGGAAACGCATTTAATTGATAAAGCGAGCCCGAACTTGGGTCGGGATATTGCCCGCGCACCACATTGAACTGCTCGTTGAGGGCTGGGACCGGATCCCAATTAACCTCAGCGATAATATCATCCTCTGTGAATGAGGCGATTGGTGTGGCTAGGTCGTTGTATAGCACGCGCAATGTAAGACGGCCATTGAAGTCGTCGACAACCGCATTCATCGAGGCCTTGAATTGGTCGAGAACCGTGGAGACATCATCGGCCTCGGAGAATAGGCCATCGGTTCGGTATCTTGGCTCTGTGCCGCCCGCGACCAATGCGATCGGCTCGTCGCAAGTATTTGCCGCATCAATGAAGCTCTGAATGTCCAATCGATCGACAGGAATGCCCTTGCCGACTGCAAGCCGCCCATTGATGCGATAACCAAGGAAATAATTGAGCAGCTGCAAGGCCGGATTGCGCTCAAAGTCGCCGTCATAACCCCATGTGGTTTGGTCGGTTATGTCATGGGTTCCTACGCCGCCATATGCAGGGTCTTGCCGTGGGTCGTAAATCGGCATTCCAGTGCCAACAATAGTGACGCGCGTGGGGATCGCCTGAGCAAACGGGCTGTCATTCGAGCTGGAATTGCCGGTTAGCTTGTAGCGAAAATGAACATATGCGAGGCCGGTATAGCGCCGCGTATTGCCCATGCGTGTGCTGATGTTGATGGCATTGGCGGCACTGCCCTCAGTCCTTATGTTGACAGTGAGAAAGCCGGAGAAGTCACCCTGCACGCCGCCTGCCGCAGTCCAAGCAACCTCGTCATCAAAGTATATTGTTTCGATCTCTTGGATGCGGTGCGACGCCACAACCAAAAAGCGGTGAAAGAATTCGTCGTCGGTTCCCGTGAATTCTTGGTCACGAATATCGGTCGCCATCGCCGTTCGCCCGTAAACAATCTTGCGGGGCGTGCGCGGATCGATCGTCGCGTTCAGACGGTCATTGCTTGCCTGCGATGTGCGCGGGGGTGATGGCGAGAAAAGAAGGCTTGTGGCGAGTGACGCGCCAAGTCCGATTGCGGAGAACGCCGCCGCACTCAATGGTAGCGAGGCGCCGAGACTAACCGCAGCCGCCGCCACCGTGGCCACGACAGCAACCACCGATAAAACCGTTCTTACAACCTTACCCAACTGACCAGGCCTTTTTCATGTCGCGGGTTAGCCGCGCATCGATGCCATTGTCGGTTACAAAGAAGGAACGTATCCCGTTACAAACGCCGATATTTTCACCATCCGACACGATGTCGCCTGAGCGGGCCTGCACGGCGGGGCGCTCGGGTAGGTGGCTGTCGAATGTGGCCTCAAGATCGCCCGCGCCGATATTGCGTAGCGCGCGAACAGATCCGGCCATCGTGCGATAATGCCCGCGAAATTCCGCAGCGCCATCGTAACCCGTGGTCGCCTTCACAGCGCCGGCAGCAAAAAGCGCGCAATCGAACGTGCCGTAGCTGAACGGTTGCCTGCGCGCCCATCGCAGGTATTCAGCGAGGCGGAATTCCCAATCTGGCAGCCGCTCAAGCATCAGAAGGCAAATGTGTTTGTTGGGCTGTCAGGGCCATCGCCGCTGCCACCGGAGCCAGTATTGTTGACAATGGTATTGCCGCTTGTGCCGTTCGCAGAGCCAAGCGCGGCCTGCGCAGATAGATCGCCAGCATCGAAGTCGGCTTGGTCTAGGTAGGAGCGGTTGGATGCGGGCGCAAAGGCGTCGATATAACCCTCAACCTCCACCGTAAGGATTTGGTTGCCGGGTGTTGCAGCAATCGAGAGGTCGATCATGTAGCCGGTGTAAAGCTCAATGATTGCACCCTGCTGCACGCCGTCTTTATCGCGAACCATGCACCAAAGGCGGAATAGCCGCCCTTGCCAGTTAGAGCGGTCGCCAATTTCGTTGAGCATATCGTTGTCAAGGTCGATCGCCGCCGACAATTGAACCTGCACTGTGTCGGAACCGCCCTCGGAATTGCGCAAAGGACTCACGCTAACCAAGTCGCCTGGCAATCCATCAAAGGTAAAGCCGTCTAAATCAGCATCACCGGAGCCAGTGACCGTTAAGGTCTTGCCTGATGTATTTGCCCGCACCGGCTCATTCGGGAAATCGAGAAAGCCGAAATATACCGGCCTGATGATTTCCTCGCCCAGCGCCGCGCCTGCTATGGCGTCGGGGCGGCTCATTCGAGATGCTCTTCAAGCGATAAAGTGCCCGTCATCATGCCGCGCGCATTTTCCCACCCAAATTGCGCCTCGGTGCTGTTGACGGGTAAATATGGGTCGCGGGTTTCAACCTCTACGCCGAGGTCTGGAATTTCGTTTAATTCGGGAACAAACCGAGCAATTCCCTCACCCGCCCCATCGACCTCAAGGTTCTCGGTAAGCATTACGAGGCGCGCGTGGCCAGATGGCAGCGGAACGGTCATGTATTGACCTGCTTGCAGGAAATAGGAATTTGGCGTCATGCCTGTGAGCGGGATTTGCGTGCCATTGCCCGCGCCCGCTGCTACGGTCGGATTTGGCCCGATGCGCTGGCAGCAAAGGACGCGCAGATTGAAAAAGTTGCGCTGCCCCCTAAGCATCGCGCCAAACGCCCGCCAAGGTCGCTTTGCCTTTTCTGTCCAGCGCGGGCGAAGGCGCGCGTTTCCAACCCAGCGCTCAGGGCCAGGCAGGCCTGTGACTTTGCGCCTCCCCGTCCATTCCGAGCGGTTCACTTGGTCTGGCTCAAGCAGGAATACGCTTACATCGACAAGCAGGCTGTCATCTGGGACTGTGATTAGATCCGCCATTAAGTGCGCCTCCGCCTGCTTACGCGCAGGGTTTCATCAACGCTGCGCGAGACAATCTGTGGCGCGGAATCGCGCACAGTCTCAACGGACACGCGGCCCGATATGGCCTCGACGCGCGGCTCAAATGCTGCGCCCTCTGCAACGGTAAGGCGAATGACGGCGGGCTCGCTCGATGCCGCTGGCGCTTGCTGCGTAAATTCAGGAACTTGACCAAGCGGGATGATCGAGCCGCTTGTCGATGGCTGGAATAGCTCGACGCCCTGTCCGGCGCCTTCATTCACTTGATAGAGGCGGCCAGCGGTAACAGGCCCGCCAGTTTGACGCCCGCCGCCGAATAGGCCGGAGATGAATCCGCCGACTCCGCCGCCGCCCTCGCTGAAGGCCTCCTGCAAACTCTCCACCAGCGGCCTGATAACAAGCAACTGGAATGTAAGCTCAAGCAGCGCCGACAAAGCGCGCTTGCCCGCGTCCTCAAACACATCGCCAAGACTTTCGCCAGCGACCAGAGCATCAGCAAGCCCGCTAGAAAGGTCATCAAGCGCGCCGACGGCAATCGCTTCGACTTGCTCATCAACCCTAAGCAGGCTTTCGTTTAGTTCGCGCTGGAATTCCTCAAATGGGGATTCCGTATCGCGATTGGCGCGCTGCTCTTGCCCGCGCCTCTCAAGCCGCAGGTTCTCAAGCGCCACCTCAATCTCTTGGCGGCGAATATCGCTGAGGTCTTGAAGGTCAAGCAAAGCCTGTAGGGCGGCCTCTTTCTGCTGGAACTCAAGGTCGATAATCTCAAGCTGCAAGCGGCGGCGATCTTCTAGCGTAACCGCGCGGTCGAGCTCGTTTTCAAGCTGTTGGCGCTGGCCGCGCGTGATTTCATCTTGAAGCGATTGCTGCTCGCGTTGGGTTTCGGCGATGCGGTTGCGCAGAACCTCTTGACGCAGCAACCCTTGGTTTTCGCGGACAACGATGCCCTGTTGCGCATTGTATTCCTCAGCAACACCGAAAAGCTCATCAATGATGGCAAGTTGCGCCGCTCGCTGGTCGGCGGTTAGGTCGGTATTGCCTTCAATCTCGGCGCGCCGCGCGGCGGCTTCATTGTCGAGCAACTCAAGCTCTAGGTCGGCGCGATCGTCAATATTGTTGGCCAGCGCGATTTTGGCCCGCAGAATTTCGTCATCTAGGCGCGCCTGCTCTTGCGTTGCCCGAGCGTCCAATTCCGCCCGCGATGGCCCTGAGGGGCCAGCAGCGGCACGCCCCGCACCGGACGCTCGCCCTCGCCCACCCGTCGCTGCGGCGATAGGGGCGGTAGGCGCTGCATTGGCCGGCGCTCCATCGCCGATGAAATCCCTGCGGCCATTGTTGAAGCGATCTGCATTTTCTGCGCGGCGCAACGCAGCAAGCCGCACCAGCTCGCGGGAAGCCTCAAGGTTTGCGTTCGCTGCTTGCAGCTCGCGATCATCTGCGACGCTGAATTGGCCGGGAACGCCGCCAAATTCAGGATTGCTAAGCAAGAGGCTTCTTTGCTGTGCGCCCACCTGCGCATCCGCGACACGCGCTTGAGCGCTGATAACCGAGGCCTGCGCCTCGGCCAGTGCTGTGTCGCCAATCTGTCGCGCTAATTCAGCGGCGCGCTGGGTCGCCTCGCGCATAGAGGCAGACATCTGGTTGATGTCGCCTGTGGTATCGTTTGCGCGGTCGCCTAGATCATCGACAGCAACGCCCGCACCTTCAAGCTCTGAACGCAAGCGATCGGCTTGGGCGGTAAGGCTTTCTGTGGATTCCTCAAGGTCGGCAATGCGCGCTTCGGCTTCTGCGGCATTGCCTGCGAGGACAGTGAGGCCTAGCGCGACACCCGTGATCGCCAAGCCAACCGGCCCGCCGAATGCGCCGAGCATAGCCGCGCCCGCAGACCTTGCAGCCAAGCCCGCACCAGCCATGCTTGTTGTGGCGATGGCCATGTGAGCGGTAAGCGCACGGGTTGCTGTGGACGCGGCCAGTGCGCCCGCGACATAACGCCCGCCCATAGCCGTAGCGATAACAGCCAGCGCGGGGATGATCGTGTCCAGGTTGTTCGCCAGCCCTTCAATCGCAGCGGACAGAGTGGCTGTTGCGCCCGATGTTTGTGAGGCCTCGCCAACGTATAGGGTGAGTTGGTCGCGCAAGGTCTGAAACGCGCCCGAAAGTGTTAGCGTCGCCTGCGTTGCCTGCCCTTCGAGCTGCGCAGAACCGGCAATGATGAGGTCAAAAAATTGACGCGAGGAAATCTCACCCTCAACAATCGCGTTGCGCAATTGGCCGACCGAACCGCCGAATTGCTCAGAGGCCGCAGCCGCTTGCAGCAATGGCCGCAAACCGCCTTCATTGATTTGGTTGAACTCTTCAGCGCGAACAGTGCCAGCGGCGAATGCCTGCGTTAGACCGAGTATCGCGCCCGATGCCTGTGCGCTTGAAACGCCCGTAACGCGCAACGCTTGTGCGGTGCGCTCGGTGATCTCAAGGATTTGCTCTTGCGATACGCCAAGGTCGCGGCCCGATTGCGCAGCATTGCTATAGAGGTTCGACAGCGCATTAATCGAAGCGCCGTTTTCAGCACCAATTGCAGACAGTCGCGCCTGCACATTCGCAAGGTTCTCGCCCTCAAGTCCAGCAACGCGCAAGGCGTTCTGAAACTGCGTAAACCCATCAATCAGATTGAGCAGCTCGCGTCCTGTGAACGCCGTGGCAAACACGCCCGCCAGATTGCGAAGCGTGCCCTGAATCGCGTTCGACGATTGCCGCATCTGGCGTTCGGTGCGAATGATGGCGTTATCGGTGCGGCCAAGCGCTGTGTTTGCGGTGCGCTGCGCGCGGCGAAGGTCAGCCTCGAAACCGGCAACGCGGGCCTCAAGCTCAACGACAACGCTGTCAACTGTTGTGGGCATTAGTGAACAGCCTTTCCGCCAAACCGCGCTTGGGCACGCGCTGCTGCGGCTTG
>CALLIO010000072.1 GCA_938009055.1 uncultured Altererythrobacter sp. | reverse complement strand
CAAACGGTGTGACGTTGATCTCAGCCATAGGCGCGCGGCGCGAACGGCGGCCCTTGCGTTTCGAGGAGGAGAGAGAAGCGCCCATTATTTGCCTCCGCACGACCATCCGGGCGCGCGATCCTCGCTAGGCGCGCAGCATAGCTGCGCCCGCTGCGGACGGGCGGTCGCCCTTGCGGCTGCTTCGCCGCCGTATTTTCTGCTCTCCATCATGCCTTGTCCAGTTCCCGGCTCAATCCAGCATGAACCTTGTCGGCGAAGCGTTGGAGCTTCGCTTCATATCGGTCCACGCGGTTGGAGAAGCGGTTGTAAGCAATCACCGCCGGGATAGCGGCGAACAGACCAATCGCGGTTGCGAACAAAGCCTCTGAAATACCCGGCGCAACCACCGCCAGTGAAGAGCTTTCCTGCGCGCCGATTTGGAAGAAGCTGTTCATGATACCCCAAACGGTACCGAACAAACCCACAAACGGCGCGACCGAACCAGTGGTCGCCAGAAAGCCCAACCGCCCGGCCAACTCATCGGCTTCATGCCCGACCTGGCTTTCCATCGCCGCACTAATCCGTTCGCGCGCGGCGGACCGGTCAATTGATGGGCCAGCTTTTGAACGCTTCCATTCGTCCAACCCAGCCCCGGCAACCCGTGCCGATGGAATGTCGCGGCGCATTTGCTTGGTCAGCATCGCGTCGCGCTCTTTGGTGAGCCAGAACTCCTCCTCATATTCGCGCGACTTCTTGTTCAAGCCGCTGATCTTAAGGCTGAATGAGACGACAATCGCCCAGACCCAGATGCTGGCGAGGATCAAGCCGATCATCACAATCTGGACGACAATATCGGCGTCGAGGAACAATTCGAGCGGGTTCAAACGCTGCGGCGCTTCGCTTGCGGCCCCGGCGGCTTGAGTGGTGACGGCGGTCATAAGTTCAATCGGAAATGTCATGCGGCCTCTTGGTCCATGAATGTTTGAAAAGCTTCACGCCAAGGCGCGGGTTGACGGCGCGGGCGGCCATCAGGTGTCAAAAACGCAGCGCGCACTTCGGCGCTGGCGAATATCTCGCTGGGGTTATCTCGTCGGCTGGCAATCTGCGTCATGCGCACGCTGGCGGCGCGAAGCTCGTGACAGGTCGTAGTGACAACAATGTCATCGTCGAGCTTGGCAGGCACCAGATATTTAATCGACAGCTCCGTCACCGCATAAGCACCTTCGCCTGCTTCAATCGCCTCGCGCTGATCAATCGCCAGCATCCGCAAAAGATCAGACCGCGCGCGCTCGAACCAGCGGAGATAATTCGCGTGATACGTAATGCCCGACAGATCGGTATCCTCATAATAGACGCGAACCGCATACAAATGCGTCGTGCCGTCAAAGCATCCGCCGGGAGGGTTCGGTGTCATCATTAACCATGCGCTCTACCGCAGCCAGAATCCGCTGCAAAGAGCGGATTGGAACGCTCCACATGAACGACGATGAAACGAGTCTTTTTTAGGATCGCACGCCGTCCGGCGCGCGACATCCTCGCTCACGCGATTTTGCTTGGGCAAAGATCGCGTCGCTGCGGGCGGGCAGTCGCCCTTGCGGCGCTAAGCGCCGAACAATCGGAAAACACAAAATCTAACGCGCGATCAGCATCGGCCCCAACGGCTTTCCGCCGAAAATATGGACATGCAGATGCGGCACTTCCTGCCCACCATGCTGCCCGATATTGGCAAGCAAGCGATAGCCCGGCTCAACCAAACCCTTCATCCGCGCCACTTCGCCAACCGCGCGGATGAACCCGCCAATTTCGGCATCGGGCGCTTTCGCGCTGAAATCATCCCAACTGACATAAGCCCCCCTGGGGATCACCAAAGTATGGATATCTGCCTGCGGATTTATATCCTCAAAAGCATAGGCCCAATCGTCCTCATAGACTTTGGTGGAGGGAATTTCGCCGCGCAGGATTTTGGCGAAGATGTTCTGATCGTCATAGGGCTGGGTTGCATCAATCGGCATGTTTATTCTCCGCGTGAAGCTTTTTCGTCGAGGCCGGACGTACCCTCGCGCCGCTCCAATTCGCCGAGCACTTCGTCCAGCGCCACGCCCTTGTTCTGGAGCAGAACCATGAGGTGAAAGATAACATCAGCCGCCTCGCCGACCAGTTCTTTGCGGTCACCAGACACCGCAGCGATCACAGCCTCGGTCGCCTCTTCGCCCAGCTTTTGCGCGATCTTCTGCGTGCCCTTGGCATTGAGCTTGGCGACATAGCTGCTGTCCGGCGAAGCGCTGGCACGAGCGGCAATGGTTTCTTCAAGGCGTTTCAATGTGTCCATGGGCATTATCCTTGGTTCAAACGCCGCGCGCTGGCAAGCCGGCGGCTCTAAGCGCTGCATGCGCCTCGGCAATTGAATGGGTACCAAAGTGGAAGATCGAAGCGGCGAGCACGGCGCTGGCATGGCCTTCGCGCACGCCCTCAACCAGATGCTCCAAATTTCCCACCCCGCCCGAAGCAACGACCGGAATGCTCACCGCATCGGCTATGGCGCGGGTCAACTCCAGATCATAGCCTGCCTGCGTCCCATCGCCATCCATCGACGTAACGAGCAATTCGCCCGCGCCGAGCTCAGCGACTTGCTTGGCATATTCGAGAGCATCAATGCCCGTTTCCTTGCGCCCGCCGTGGGTGAAGATTTCCCATTTTTTATCTGCGACCCGCCGCGCATCGACGCTGGCGACAACGCATTGGCTACCGAATTTCGCCGCGATTTCTGCAACAAGTTCAGGCCTTGCAACCGCTGCGGAATTGATTGCCACCTTGTCAGCGCCCGCCAACAATAGCGCGCGTGCATCCTCTACGCTGCGCACGCCGCCGCCAACCGTCAGCGGCATAAAGCACACTTCAGCGGTGCGCCGGACGATATCGAGCAGCGTCCCTCGCCCCTCATGACTGGCAGAAATGTCGAGAAAGCACAGCTCGTCTGCTCCTGCCGCATCATAGGCCTGGGCTTGCTCGACCGGATCGCCGGCATCGACCAGATCGACGAAGTTGACGCCTTTCACCACGCGCCCATCGGCAACGTCGAGGCAGGGTATGACTCGCACTCTAACGGTCATTTTTGTTTTCCGCATGCCCATCCGGGCACGCGACTTCCTCGCTCATGCGGCTTACAGCCGCGTCGCTGCGGGCGGCCAGTTGGCCTTGCGGTCGCCAAGGCGACCGAGAATGGACTAACACCCGTCACCTTTCCCCCATCGCAATTGCAGCAGCCAGATCGAGCCGCCCTTCATAAAGCGCACGTCCGGTAATCACGCCCTCGATGCCCAAATGCGCGTTGAGCGACAGGACGTGAATGTCGTCCAGCCCCTTCACACCTCCTGAAGCGATGACGGGAATATCGACCTGCTGGGCCAGCTCCAATGTCGCATCAATGTTCACGCCTTTCAGCAGTCCATCGCGGCCGATATCGGTGAAGAGCAGCGAGGCAACACCGGCATCCTCAAACCGGCGAGCAAGATCCACCACCGGCACATCGGAGACTTCCGCCCAACCCTCTGTTGCGACCATTCCGTCCTTCGCATCGACAGCCACGACAATGCCGTTTTCCCATTCCTTTGCCATTTCCTTGACGAAATCTGGGTTTTTCAGCGCGGCTGAGCCCATCACCACACGCGACACGCCCAGATTGAACCACCCTTCCACGCCCGCCGCATCGCGAATACCGCCGCCCAATTGCACATGGCCAGGGAAGGCTTCGACAATCGCTTCTACCGCCGCGCGGTTCTTCGCTTCGCCTGCAAAACTTCCGTCGAGGTCGACGACATGCAGATGCTGCGCGCCGGCCTCTGCAAACAGCATGGCTTGCGCGGCAGGGTTATCGCCATAAACGGTGGCGCGGTCCATATCGCCCTCGGCCAGCCGCACGACTTCGCCCGATTTCAGATCAATGGCGGGAAAAATAATCAAGGTTTCCACTCCAAGAAACGGGTTAGCAACTCAAGCCCAAACTGCTGGCTTTTCTCAGGGTGGAATTGCACGCCCAAGATATTGCCCTTTGCAATTGCTGCGACAAGTCCTTCACCGTGATCGGTCAGCGCCAGAACGTCAGAAGGGTTGTCAGCGGCAAAGTGATAAGAATGGAGAAAATAGGCCTCGCCTTCGTCGAGCACAGGATGGGCTGCCGCATGCGGCATCAGCGCGACATCGTTCCAACCCATATGCGGGATCTTGATCGCCGGATCGGCAGGCTCAATCAGCCGCACTTCGCCCGCAATCCAGTCCAGCCCCGGTGTTTCGCCATGCTCCAAGCCCTTGGTGGCCAAAAGCTGCATGCCAACACAAATGCCAAGGAACGGCGCACCGCCCACATGTACCCGCTCGCTCATCGCCTCGATCATACCGGGCAGCGCGCGCAAGCCTTCAGCGCAGGCTTTGAACGATCCCACACCGGGCAGCACGATCCGGTCTGCCGCGCGCACGGCGTTGGCATCGGCTGTCACCTCGACATCAGCGCCCACAGCTTTGAGCGCATTATGCACCGAATGCAGATTGCCCGCGCCGTAATCGATCAGCGCAACTTTCATTTTTGTTTTACGCACGCCGTCCGGCGCGCGATATCCTCGCTCATGCGATCATAGATCGCGTCGCTGCGGGCGGGCGGTCGCCCTTGCGGCTGCTGCGCAGCCGTCTGACTCCACCTAACCACCGAGCGTTCCCTTAGTGCTCGGAATAGCGTCGCCTTTGCGCGGATCGGTCTCGACCGCCACCCGCATCGCGCGGGCGAACCCCTTGTAGAGCGCCTCGCAAATGTGGTGATTATTGGTGCCGTAAAGCAGTTCGCAGTGGAGCGTAATACCCGCAGTTTGCGCGATTGAGTGGAACCAATGCTCGATCAGTTCCGTGTCCCATTCGCCCAGCTTTTCCTGAGTGAAATCCGCCTTCCACACCAGATACGGCCGCCCCGAAATATCCAGCGCCACGCGCGCCAAAGTCTCGTCCATCGGCGAATAGGCGGCGCCATAACGCCCGATCCCCGCCTTATCACCCAGCGCGTCAGCCAGAGCCTGCCCCAATGCCAGCGCTGAATCCTCGGTCGTATGGTGCTGGTCGACATGCAGATCACCCTCGACCTTCATCGTCACATCAATCAGCGAATGTTTGGAAAACTGCTCGACCATATGATCGAGGAAACCGATACCGGTCGCAATTTCATAGGTTCCCGTCCCGTCGAGATTAACCTCGACAAGAATGGCGGTCTCAGCGGTCTTGCGCTCGATGGTAGCGGTGCGGGCTTGGGTCATAGCAACAGCGCTATAGTTGCTGGAGAAATGCGCGCAAGCACCTGTAAAGCGCCTGATCTTGAGCAATTAGCGGTGGATTGCGGCTTGACCGCGCGGGTTTGCCCCGTCACCTATTGCCCCATGAGCGAAGAAACGCCCGACAGCCTAATCCCTTACGACGAGATCGTACAGGAAGCCTTGCGCGCGGTTGTCGGCCGTGTTCTGGGCGAAATTCAAACCGGCGGCGGCGAGCTTCCGGGCACGCATCATTTCTACATCACGTTCAAAACCGGTGCGGCTGGCGTGTCGATCCCGCCGCATCTGCGCGAGCGTTTTCCCGACGAAATGACCATCGTCTTGCAGAACAAATTCTGGGAATTGGAAGTGCGCGAGGACGGCTTTTCCGTTGGCCTCAGCTTCAACCAGATCCCTGCCAAGCTTTCGATCCCCTTCGCTGCGATCACCGCATTTGTTGATCCGGCGGTCGATTTCGGACTGCAATTTCAAGCAACCGAAGTGGATATGGCGCCAGAGGGGCATGACGCAGCGGAAAATGATGCCAGCGAAGGTCCAGCCGGTGATGGCGAGGCTGCTGGCGAACCGCCAGTGGGAAGCGATGACGGTTCCAACGTCGTCGAAGTGGATTTTGGCCGCAAGAAGTAGAGCCTCTACGCAATGAAAACTCCTTTGCTTTTGGGATTGGCTGAAATGGGCCTGCGCCGTGCGCAAAAAGGGCTTCGCGGAAAAATGCGCAAGGATGTGGGGCAGTCAGTCAAATCGAGCCCTATTGCCGACTCTCAAGACAATCCGGCCAGCAAATTGGGCCAAGCAGCATTGCTTTATGGGGTGAGCCGCTTTGCCACCCGCTCCGTCCCCGGCGCTCTGCTGGTTGGCGGCGGGTTCCTTGCCAAGAGATGGCTCGATAAGCGCACGGTTAGGCGCAAGGCCGAAACGCAGCACAGCGAATAACCGCTCGCCGGGCCATTGCGCGCTCTTGATTTTCTGACCACTTTTGCGCCAACAGTGCCCATGGCCGATCACTCACATCTTCAAAGACGCGGACTGCTATTCATCCTCTCCTCCCCTTCGGGCGCGGGAAAGACCACTATGTCGCGTATGCTGCTGACAGCGGATGAGGAGATTAACCTGTCCGTCTCTGCCACCACACGCCCACGGCGCGAGGGCGAGATTGACCAGATCGACTACCATTTTGTCTCGGATGAAAAGTTCGATGCGATGGTCGAACAGGACGATTTTTACGAGTGGGCGCATGTCTTCGATCATCGCTACGGCACGCCCAAGGGCGCGATCCGAAATGCACTGAAAGAGGGGCGCGATTTCCTCTTCGATATCGACTGGCAGGGCACGCAGCAATTGAAGCAGAAGGACGATCAGGACGTCGTCACCGTCTTTATCCTGCCGCCCTCAATCGAGGAACTTCGTAAGCGGCTGGAATCGCGCGGCACCGACAGCGCCGAGGTGATCGACGGGCGGATGGAGCGCGCCAAGGCAGAAATCAGCCATTGGGCCGAATATGACTATGTCGTGGTCAATGACGATGTGGACGCATGCTTTGTGAAGGTTCGCGAAATTCTGCATGCCGAGCGGATGAAGCGCAATCGGCAGACCGGCCTCATCCCGTTTGTGCGCGGATTAATGGGTTAGGTAAGCGCACTGGCGCAGCATTGCCGGATTGCGGGCAATTCAAACCGTGAGCCAATGGCTGGGAGTGGGGGTGAAAGCGGACACACCCTACTTCCCATTTGGTTGGCCTCAAGGTCAAATTGGGCGAACCAAGCAAATCATTGAACGTTCACAAAATGATCGTGAGTGCGAAACCCGTTGGGAACTGCGCTTAGGCCTTATAAATTGGCACGGCTCAGATCGATATTCTGGGTGATTTTCAGCGATTGAAGAAATTCGCGATCGTGGCTCACCACAAGAAGTGCGCCATCATAGGCTGAAAGCGCCCGTTCTAAAAATTCAATAGAATAGATATCGAGATGGTTTGTGGGTTCGTCCAGAATGATCAGCTCAGGCGGGTTGCGGCCCGATAAGGTGCACGCCAAAGCGGCGCGCAAACGCTCTCCCCCGCTCAATTGTTTGGCCACTTTCAGCGCCGCATCTGCACGAAAACCAAACTGTGCCAAGGCAGCTCTGCAATCATTCTGCGTTAATTCTGGATGCAAGCTTGCAAAATTATGGGCGATTGTTTGATCTGGATTAGGCAATGCCGCTTCTTGATCAAAATAGGCAAATGCGCTCGTGCCGGTTACAGCGCCGCACAAAGGCTCAAGCTTGCGCGCCGCAATTTTTAGCAAACTGCTTTTACCGCTTCCATTTTCACCTGACACTGCAACTCGGGCCGGGCCGATGATGGAAAAAGAGACATCCTCTAGCACCGGCTCCTTGCTCAAATATGCTGCAGATACCTCTTCAAATTTCAGCGCAGTTTTGCGGCTTGATAAGTTTGTCCTCGACAATTCTATATTGAGCTCAGTTCGGCGCGCGAGCTTTTGACCGGTTTCGGCTGCTCTTGCTTCAGCAGCCTGCTGAGATTGGATGTGGCCGCTATTGAGCTTGGCGCCTGTATTTTGAGCCCGCTCTGAGCGTTTGCCGATCAATATTTTGGGCTGAGATCCTGACCGGCCAGCAGCTCTTCCCCGCGCATCGCGCTGGGCTTTTCGTTCTCTAATTTGCTGGTTTTGTTGCTTGATCTTTTTCAGCTCAGACTTTGCTGACCTTGCATCCTGTTCAATCGCGGCCAATTCGGCATCCTTTTGCGATCTATATGTGTCCCAATTGCCCCCGTAGAGCTTAACCTCGCCTCCGGAAATTTCCGCAATTTGATCCATTTGGCGAAGCAATTCGCGATCGTGGCTTACAACTATGCACGCGCCCTTATGATCGGAAATAATCTTGCGAACCAGGCTGCAACCATTGCCGTCCAAACTGTTTGTCGGCTCATCAAGCAACAACACATCAGCATTAGCAAGGCATAGTTTTGCCAGAGCCAGGCGTGCCTTCTGCCCTCCGCTAAAGGCACCGATTGTTTTGGTAAAATCGGCGACTTCAATGCCCATGGCTGTCATTGCATCTTGAATGCGCTGTTCCAAATCCCAGTCGGCAATTTCCAAATCATCTGCGCTTGCCTTGCCAGCAATCGCGCGCATGTTTGCTTCGACTGTCGCTTCGCATTCGAAATATTGAGCGAGGCTAAGCCCGTCTAGATGTTCAAATGTCTGATCAAAACAATGGAACGACCCATGGCGAACAACAGTGCCGCCAGTTGGCTCAATTTGATCGGCAGCCAGGCAAAGCAAAGTCGACTTTCCTGACCCATTGCTGCCCACAATCCCCGTTCGAACAGGGCCAAATTCAAAATTCAAATCCTCAAACTGTATTTCCCCATTCGGCCACCGGAATGAAACATCTTTGAAGGAGACGCCTGCCTTTTGTTCAATAGCCAATCTGCCTCCTCCTTGTTCCAAATTGCCGCATTGGCGCTACGTTTGACAATCCAAATAGGCTATCAGATTTAGAACTGGCGAAACAGCGCTCCAATTACCGCTAGGTGACCGTGCATATGGCTTTGAGAAGAAGTGGACTTTGGGTTCTCTTACTGTTTGGTATTTTCGCCATTGGCGTTCTCGTGCACAATCACTTCTATATTTCTTCGATCGAGGCCGAAAATCCGCAAGCTGGTTCGATCACCCAGGTCAATTATGCGCGCACCCATGTTATACGCAAGGGGGATGCAGGACCTCCGGTAATGTTGATCCACGGGGCCGGCGCGAATGCTAGAGAGTTCAATCTAACGCTTGTTCCGCAACTATCTGAGACACATCAATTGATAATCCCGGACCGGCCCGGACATGGCTATTCTGAAAGAGTGGCCGATGCGCAAACCTTGGCCGTCCAAGCAGCCCAGATGGGCGGTGTCTTGGAACAGACTTCCGGCACCGAGCCTGCGGTCATTGTTGGGCATTCCTATGGAACGGCTGTAGCACTGCGATTGGCTCTCGATCGGCCAGACCTGGTCAAAGGACTGGTGCTTCTTGCGCCTGTTTCTCATGATTGGGGGCCTGAAAAAGTGGCATGGTTTAACTCGCTTGCGACCGTCCCCGTTTTAGGTGCTGGATTCAGGCAACTCATGCCTATTTTCGGGCCCGCACAAGCGCGAGCGGGCATGGGCCATTCTTTCTCCCCAGCACCAGAGCCAGAGGGTTTTTACGATGAAGCCGGTGTTGGGTTGCTTTTTCGTCCAACCAATTTCCATGCCAATGCACAAGAGTTAACGGCACTGCGTGATGAGCTGATCGGTCAACAAGACCGCTATCGCGAGCTCCAAATGCCAGTCGCCATCGCATATGGCTCAGCCGACATGAGTATGGATCCAACCATTCACGTTGAAGGCCTCAGGCAGCAGGTCCGCGATTTGGAATTGCTGGCATTTCCGAGTGAAGGTCACATTCCGCATTACCGCCAGGCAGAAAGTGTGGCCAAGTTGATTGCACATATGGCCAGCGATCCGCTGCCAGAACCAGCTAGCTAGCCTTTTAGCGGCAGCTTATGGGGTG
>CALLIO010000071.1 GCA_938009055.1 uncultured Altererythrobacter sp. | reverse complement strand
ATCATCCTGCCAAACGCTGCCCACGATGCTAAATTCTTCGTCAAGCAATACGCGGCCATCAACGCCGAACTTACGGCGGCCAAGCTCTGCACCTGATTGCTGGCCAACACCGTAATCAGCGTCTAGCTGGCGAGCATAGGCAAGCACATCAAGGTCGCCGGTGCGGTGCTGCACTTCGGCCATCCAGCCGGTTGCAGTTTCACCTTCAGTACGGCTCATAGCGATTTCAGCGCGAACTTCTGTGTTCTCACCCAGCTCAGCGCGCAGATCAATGCCGCCAAGATTGGTGCGAGCACCATCGCCCTTGTCCGACACAGCGGTTGCGCCGATGCGGATCTTGCCAGATTTGTCCGTCCAGTCAGCGCGCAGACCGGCGTTCATTTTGCCATTGCCGCGGCCATCGGTTTCATAGCTCACCACGATAAATTGCGGGTTGAGGTTGAAATCGCGGCTGAGGATAGGCTGTTTGAAGCTGATCGTGCCAGACAACAGATCGATGTCATAATCGATGAAGCGGACAAGCTCGCGGCTTGTTACGATGATTTCCGAACGGAAACGGTCGCGTGTTTCCAGAACGATCTTTTCAGAGTTCGGGATAAGGCCGCGGCTCGATAGAGCGTAAGGGCCAGTGATGCCTTCGCCTTGGAATTCATCGCGTTGGAAACGGCTTGAAATATCTGCTGCGAAACCTTTGGCTTTGATCGCGCCAAAGCGTGCCTCTCCCTTCACACCGGTTGCGGTGCGGTTGTAACGCGTCAGGCGGGTCTGATCGAAGCCAGTCTCAAAATCGCCATACAGCGCATAAAATGTTGCAGTTTCGATACGGACATAAAGCTTCTCGCGGCTCGCAGCGTCAAAGCGGCGGCTCGAACCATCAGCAAAGACGGTGTAATAGGCTTCTGGGTCCAGCGTGCCGAGGACGCGCTGATCATCGCGCTGTTTCGCGCTGTCATAGGCGAGGGTGAGCAGATACTTGCCCAGCACGCGGCCCTTGGCATAGAGCGCAACGCGTGCATCATCGCCCAGATCGCTGTCAAAGCGGCCCGCGCGTTCCATATTGTCAGCTACGCTGCGCGCACCCACAGTACCCTCGACCAGACCAACGACGGTCCATTCGATATCGCCCGGCTCGATCCAAGCCTCAAGCTCCTGCTCGCGCTGGATTTCGCCATCGTCGAAACGGAAGTCGAGGCGCAGCGAGCCGGAAACCATGGTTGGTGCCAGTTCGATATGGGCAATGCCCTGATCACCTTTGACCACCCAGCGCGCGGATGATGCGCCAAGGCCGGTCAGCTGGTTGAGCTGTTGGCGGTCAAGCTGGTCGGCGCTTTGATAAGGCGCGTTGAGCTGGAATTCGCCCGAGATGCCTTCGCGAAGCGGACGGTTGTTGCGGTCGAGAACGCGGATCGCAAGCACGGGGCGCGTGCGGCCATCGGCAATCAGCTGGGATTGCTCGGGAACAAGTTCAACCTTGGCAGGCGTGGTGGTGAAGAACACCTCGCGCTCAAAAGTCTTGCTGACCTCGCCAAAGGAATTGATGATTTCTGCGCGCAGAACGGTGCGCTCTTTCAGCAGCGGAACACCGCGCCATTCGCTGACCGCATAGAGACCCTTGCGCGGTTTGTTCGTGCCGTCATAGGCGAGGGGGTCAACCGGATCGCCATTGACGGTCAGATTGACTTTTTGGCCCTTGCGGTGACGGATCGCGACCTTGACCGATGGAGCCCGCGGGTTCGCATCGATAGCAGGGGCGAGGAAGCCGTCCTCACCATCGCCCAGCACGATCCAGTCGGTTGACGGAGCGATTGAGGGAGCAGGCTCTTTCGCGCCAGTTCCGGCGATACTGCGTTGAATTTCAGTGAGTGCGCCGGGAATATTGGCATTGTTTATCGGCGCATTGACTTGCTCTGTGCTCGCAACAGGGGCGTCAACAGCGTCCGCTTGCTGATAGGTGGCAAGCTCGGCATGCACAGCTTCAGGCAGCACTGCATGGAAGTCTGCGACCTTCAGCGCGCCGCCTTGGCCGATCACGAAGCGCGAGTTTGCGCTTCCGGCATTGCGGGTGGAGCGATGGCAATCGATGAACTCGCCGCCCTCTGGCAGCGTCATACGGCTTGCCTGCACCACGTGGGTGCCGGGCACGACGCCTTCGAAGTGATAACGTCCGTCAGCATCGGTAATGGCAAAGCTGCCGTCTTCCAGCATCACACGCACGCCGGGGATGCCCACGCGCGGGTCGTCAATCGTGCAATTGCCCGAGGTAATCCGGCCAATGATGGTCATGCGGCCGGCAATGCTTTCGCGCTCGATATCGAGAACCGCGCTTGCGGTGGCTACACGGCCCAAGCTGTCAGTGGTGGTTGCAATGTTTTCTGCATCACCTGGAGGGGCATCAGGGCGCACAGTCATCGCATAGACGACGCGGCGCGAGCCTCCACCGGCGATATCGCCGAGGTCGATCGTGATCTGGCGGCCATCAGCCGTGGTGGTCACAGCATCAGGGTCAGGCGCTCCGTCAATACGCACAGTGTCCTGCCGCAAACGCAACCAGCGCGAGGGCGTATCGACCAGTGTCACATCGCGTTTGGCGCGCACAGGGTCAGTGTTACGCGCTGTAATCGTGTAGAAAACCACATCGCCGGGCTGGGCCGAGGCGCGCGAGGCAGATTTGGTCAGCGCGATCTCAAGGCTAGGGCGGTCGAGCGGAATATCGATCTGAACCGGCGTTGGATCGCTCAGCTCAAATGTGCCGCCGTAAGAAGCGGAAGGATCGATCACAAAGGCGCGGCCATCCGGGCGAGTCAGTGCCGCGATCTGGTCAGGTTGGACGACCGAAGGCGCGGTATAAGGGTCTGGCGGCGTGATCTCGAGGCGATATTGGCCAAGGAAGGTCAGCGGGAACCAATATTCACCGGCGCCCATCTGGAACACATTGCCCGCGCCATCGGTGATTGGCTGGCCGGAAATGACCGTTGAAGGCCACGGCGTTACGCCATCTTCGGCAAAGACGGTTGCCGGTTGGCCGGTGGCATTGTCGATCAGCGTTACCGTCGCGCCGCTCACCGGCTCGCCTGTTTCGCTGTCAAACACTACGCCGAACGGATCGGCCAGAACGTCAACCTCTGTCGTGACGATTACGGCGTTTTGGCCCGGTTGCGAGACCGAGATGTCGATGCTGTTGCCATCGGCAATGCTCAACTGGCAGTCAAGCTGCACCGGAGCTGGTGGCATCCGTAAAGTATTGATCTGACCGATAAAAACACCGGTATTGAGGCCGCTTTCGAAGATTGTGATCTCTTCACGGTCGCCCGAGCTGGTCTCGATCACTGCATCGAGGCTGTCGATTGCGCCAGCATCCACATTCGCGGCAGCTGCGTTCACTTCGAACAGCAAAACTTGCCCAGCAGTGATAATATTGGTTGTTTCGACTGAGGCAGTGGTCATCGCGGAACCGCTTCCGGTGCCTTGCGTGCCCTGAGTGCCCCCGCAGATGGGATTTTGGAAGGTAACTTGCGTCCCGGAGGCGCCAGAAGGCCTTAGAGCTGTGATTTGAGGGGGCGTCTCATCGACATTGAGCACAATTTCATTGGACTCAGTGTCAAAATCGGTCCCCGCAAAGGTCCAATTGGCCTGCGCGACATTGGTAATCGTCCGCGCATCATCTTGAGCATGCGCCACACCCCCAGGCACGACGAAAGGCAGCAGCGTTGCTATGAACGCTACTGCCAATCGGTGCCAAGGGGAGTGATTACGCACTACTTCTGCTTTCTATTCCTGTTTCAATCAGTCGATTGTCACGCGGAAGTAGAGCGAGCGGGTCGTAGAAGCCGCGATGTCGCTAAGCGCACCGTCAACTTCGTGGTCAGTGGCGTTGTAGCTACCACCGGCCGAACCGCTTGCGCATGAAGCGTCGCCGTCAACGAAGATGCCAAAGCCGCTGTCATAAGTGACATCAGCAGGCAGAACGTCGTTCACGTTGACGTTCGTCGCAGTGGCTGTGCCCGCACCGTTTGCAACGGTGATGCAGTACTCAATCGTAGCGCCAGGGATGGCTTTCGGATTGGTTGTACCGTTTACAGGGTCGCTAACGACGCTGCTGGTCTTGGCGACGGTGAGTTCTGGGGCACCAACAACAAATGTGTCGGTGTCAGAGTGGTCACCTTCGTTAGCCAGATCAACGTCACCGGCCAAATCAGCCAGAACCGTATCAACACCGGCGGTGTTTGCACCCGCAGTGTCAACGAGTTCAGAGCCGCCATCGTCAAGAGCGTTTGCAACCAGAGACACATCGGCGGTGTCGCCGTTGCCCACTGTACCTGCAACATCGCCCACAACGTGAACCGTGCGGGTCTCGTCTTCAGCCATATCATCAAGAATGGTGATCAGAGTATCGGCACCATCGAAAACGCCATTGCCGTCATCCAGATAGAACTGGACGCCAGTGATGTCGAAATCGTCGGTTGTCGATGACTGGTCAGCCGACAATGCATAGTCGACTTCATCATTCGAGTTGTTGGTTACTGTGAAGGTGATTGCGGCCTGAGTTTCCCCAGGAACGACCGTAGTCGATGCGCCGCCAACTTCTGCTACAGTCACGTCGACCCTGCGGTCGACTACGAATGTATCAGAGGCCGTTTCCTCCGTCTGATCAACGCCGCCGACCTGATAGGCAACAGAGACGTTGTTGACGATGGAATCACCAGCTGTTGTGCCCGCTGCCATCGCTGGAGCGGAGCTGAGACCCACGAGTGCTACTGCACTCACGGCACCCAGCAACTGCTTAGTGCGTTTCATTGTATTGGTCCTCTACTTTGCATCCCGCGCTTCCCCTTGCCGCCCGCGAGAAATTGGCGACTTATCCTCCGCTTCTCAGCGGATGATGACTGGATATTCGAGGCGTCCGCTCTCGCCCGGCTGGACGGAAGCAAGAACCCAACGAACATGTGTTACGTCTGCATGAGCGGCTGCGCGGTCGCTGCCGTCTTCGCTCTTCACAGTGAGTGCCGCGAGCTTGCCCCAGCTCTTTCCGCCGTCGACCGAGACAGAAAGCTCAGGATCAGCGTCAGAGGCGAGGCGCACTTTTTCGTGCACGGGATTGGTGACAACAAAGCCGGTGATCGGCTCTGCGCCTGAATTGGCGTAATCAGTGCCAAAGATCAGGCGGTCGCCTGGAACGATGACATTGGGCGCAACCAAAGTGCGCTCGCTTACGCCCGCTTCATTGGTTTCAATTTTGACCAGCTTCACATCGCTCGAAAGCGACATGGGTGACGCTTCTTGCGCTGCAGCTGGAACTGCAAGGCCGGTAAAGGCCAGTGCTGCAATCATGCTTTTCATAAAAAACTTCATCTTTCCCATCCTTTATCTAGAGGTCTTCACACTCAATCGATTGTTACGTCGAAGGTCACAGCGTGGCTCGCCCCGCCTGAAACTGTGCCCAAATCAACAGAAATATCTGTGGCTGATGCTTCCCCTGCATCATCGCCGCTGGCGTCCGTCAGCGCGCCGCTATCGAGCGTAAGCGTGCCGGGTACGTAGGTTGTGTCTGTTGGAATCGCGTCGGTGATCACCAGATCATCAACCGAGCCTGAGCCCGAAACATTCGCGGTGATCGTAAAAGTCACGGTGGAGCCGGGGACAACGCTGGTGCCGCCGAACGGATCGACAACGCTTGCAGCCTTGGTCAGATCGACCGTTGTGATCCCTGCGATCAACGATCCGAGCGCCGTGTCGTCCGCGCCGGTAAGGCCAACAATGGCATCAACGCCGTTGACGCCTTGTCCGGCGAAAGTCGTTCCCGGTGTACCCGTGCCGGTCACTGCCTCAGCGGTCAGTTCGACATCGCTCTGGTCACCGTCTGCAACACCTGCTGGAACGGTCGTGATGACGAAAACGGTGATGTTTTCATCTTCAGCGAGCACTGGCGAAGTCGCAGGACCGGTCAGGATCGTGTCGACGCCTGGATCATAAACGCCATTGCCATTCGTATCGACGGCGATGTCGTCCACGGTTGTGTCGAAATCATTGCCACCCACTGCTGGATTGGCGGTCAGCTCGAACGCTTCGGGGCCATTGCCGGTGTTGGTCAGCTCAAAAGTGAGAACCGTTGAACCGGGAACAACGCCAATGGGGCCGGGGTCGAGCGAAGTGATCGTCACATCGAGCAATTCGTCCACGGCCAAAACGACGGTGTTTGAATCGACCGAGCGCGGTCCATCGCCATCGTCATAGGTCGCCGTCGCGGTGTTCTCAATGAGCGATCCAGCGCTCACGCCCTCTGCGTGCGCGGGCGCTGCGCAAAGGGCAATCAGTGGCAGTGCCACCAGCGAAAGGTTGATATGGTGCTGCGTCTTCATGCGCACCTTTTCGCCAATAATGGTTATTTATCCGTTAGGATTTGGCCGCAAAGTCGCTGAAAACAGTCAAAATTTGTAAAATCCGGTGCGCTTGTGATGGGCGCAAGGCGGGGTGTGGCCTTAACCACCTTTGTCAAATTTCGCCTGTTTTCTCTTTGGTTTTCCGTGGGAATTGCAAGGGGGAAGAGCGCGCAATTCGCGGCCATTTGCCAGCGCTGCAAGGGGGTAGGCTGAGAGCTTTGGAGCACGCTTGGCGGCCGCGACTTGTAAATTGACTTGAAGTGCTCGCTCATCCGCTTTCGATTGGCGCTTGGCTAGGCTATGGTGGAAACCGTAAAACGGGAAAGATCAGCTATGTTGAAATACGCAATGCTCGGGATCGCGGCTTCGGCCCTGATGATATCCGCACCAGCCGCAGCAGAGCCCGACGGCAATCTCACCTACAAGATGAAGAAAGGTGATACGCTTATCGGTCTGGCGCAGAACTATTTTCTCAACTCTTCCTCTGTTGACCGAATTGTCCAGATGAACCGGATCAAAAACCCGCGCCTGATTCCGGTTGGTGCAAATATAACAATCCCTCGTCGCTATCTGCGCTATGCCCCTGTAAACCTTGAGGTTCAGTCGTTGACTGGCCCTGTCCAGCTTGTCCGCAAAGGACAGCCGCTCACCAGGCCGAGCAAGGGGCTGGAACTTCGCGAGGGTGACGAGATCCGAACGGGGCGCAAAGGCTTTGTGACGATCACCGGATATGGCAATTCGCGGATCTCGCTTCCGTCCAACTCAAAAGCGCGCTTTATTGACGCAAGACGCTATCTTATCAACGGGTTGGTGGATGTTCAGGTGAAAATACTTGAAGGTCGCGGGAATGTGACTGCCCCCAAATTGCAGGATCAGGAACGCTACCGGGTCGGCAATCCCGTCGCTGTTACAGCGGTGAGGGGGACACAGTTCAGAGTAGGCTATGATACCGAAAATGATCTGGGCCTGACCGAGGTTGTCGAGGGTGATGTGCTCGTGCGGGGCGGTGCAAAAGATGTGGCAACCGCAGCCGGTTTCGGTGTGTCTGCCTCTTCTGCCGGTGTGAATGATGTGGAAGAATTGCTTCCGGCTCCCGAATTGGTTGAGCCGGGCCGAATTCAGACCGATAGCGAACTCGCCTTTGCCTTGGAGCCAATCAATGGCGCCACGGGATATAGGACTCAAATCGCCAAGGATGCTGGATTCTTAGAGGTTGTTGGTGAAGTTGTTTCGAGCAATGCATCGGTCACCTTCGAGTCGCTTGAGGACGGGCGCTACAATGTCCGCTCAAGAGCGATCGCTCAAAGCGGGCTGGAAGGACAATCGAAGGTCGTATCCTTCCGCCGCAAACGCCTGGGGGTGAGCGCATCTGCCGGTAAATCCGACTTTGCCGATGCGTTCAAGTTTGCATGGAATACAACCGGTTCCGGCAATTCCTTCACAGCATTTCAGCTGTGGGAGAAGGGCAAGAGCGACGCATTGCTCATCGACGAAATTGGGCTGACCGACAATGATCTCTACGTTTCCGCTCTGCCTAATGGCACGTTCGAATGGCGGGTTGCGACCTTCCAGATGGTTGACGGGGAACCGGTAAAAGTGTGGAGCCCTAAGCAAGAGCTAAACGTCGCAGATTGAGCTGGCGGTCAGGTGGAGACCTAGCCACGATATGAGTAAAATCCGGCTTTTTTCTGAATGGGTTATCTTGCTCATCATCGCGTTTGTTTTTGTCATTTTGGCAAATAGTCGCGGTTGGGCGGAACGAATCGACCTCAATCTGCTCGATTTTGCCAATTCGCTCTCTTCAAGCGAAGGCCGCGATGACATAATTATTGTCACGATTGACGATCAAAGCCTTGCAAAGGTTGGCAATTGGCCGTGGGATCGGACGCGCCATGCAGAATTAGTTGACCAATTGGCCAAGCTGGAACCATCGGTCATTGCGCTCGATGTGCTGTTTCTTGAGCAAAGCAATGCCGAAGCGGACGCACGATTGGCGCAATCCATCGCTGACGCGGGCAATGTTGTGCTGCCCTATACGTTTTTCACCGCGCAAGATGGCAGTGAAGATCGGCTTGCCGCTATGCCTATCCTGCAGCTTGCTGGGGCGGCAGCTGGCTTAGGCCATGTCTCGATCGATGCCGATCAGGACGGTGTTGTCAGGCGTTTCGCGCCGCAATACCGCGGAGAAACCGGCTCGAGGGACCATTTTACCCGTATTGTCGCACAACTTGCTGGATTTGAAGACACCACCGAAACCTCGTCAGAGGCGCTTCCGATCATCCAATACCAATTGCCGGGCGGTTACCGCACCGAAACCGCTGCCAATGTGATCGATGGTGCGGCGCGGCCTGAGTTCTTCAAGGACAAGATCGTGCTAATCGGCGCAACAGCACAAGGGCTGGGCGACCGCCATGCCGTGCCGACTTATGCAGGCCGGATCATGCCCGGTGTCGAGGTACAGGCCAACGCACTTGACGCCATGATGTCAGGCACATCGGTTGCTGGGCTTGAGAAATGGATTGTCATCGCGCTGCATCTTGCCGCAGTCCTCTCGCTGTTTCTCGTCTATTGGCTCAGACCGCCAGCAGAGGCGCTGCGTTATTCTATCCTGCTCATCACGGCTTTGGTCGTCTTCGCCTTTGCAAGCGTGATTTTGTTCAAAACCTGGCTGCCGGTGGCCCCTGCGCTTGCAGCGATCCTTATCGCCTATCCGCTGTGGGGCTGGCGCCGTTTGGCAACGGTTAGCCGCTTCCTTGACCGCGAAGTGGATGCGATGCGGGCGACTGGTTTTGAGATGGATGATGCCAATTCACCAGAAAAACAAGAGAATGCCAGCTGGCTTCCCGCCTTCGGCTCTACGTTTTCTGGCGGGTTTGATGTTGTCCAACGGCAGGTTGCCAGCCTGCGCGGGCTGACCGGCGAAGTGCGAGAGCGGCTCAGTTTCATTCAGGATGTCGTCGATGCCTCGCCCGATCCAATGATGGTGTTTGACGGGGAGGGGCGGCTTGCCCTGTTCAATGCCGCTGCGCAGGGCATTTTCCTGGGAGAGAAACAGGATAGTGAACTGACCCTCAATGAACTTGTCGCCAATTTGGGCGGACAGATCGATGCCAATTCTTATGAAGTGAGCTTACCAAGCCAACAGACCTTCTTGGTGGCATCGGCCCCGCTGGACAAGGGATTGGGCAGCGAAATCGTCGCTTTGCGTGATATCACCGCGATCAAGCAGGGCGAGAAGCAGCGTCAGGAAACGCTCGAATTTCTGTCGCACGATATGCGCTCACCGCAGGTTGCAATCATCGGGCTCACCGGCAAATCGGGCAAGGGGCTGGAGCTGGAAGATCGATTTGGCCGCATCGCCGAGCAAGCCCGCCGCACGCTCCAACTGGCAGAGAATTTCGTCCAGATTGCCCGGCTCGAGAATGAGGGGATCCGCGCTGAGGATACCGAAATGGGCGCACTGGTCTATGAAGCTGCCGACAGAGCTTATGCGATTGCCAAGCGCAAAAGCATCACGATCGATTGTCAGGTGCCCGAAGACCCGATCTTTTGCGAGGCTGACCCATCGGCCATTTCCCGTGTAGTCGACAATCTGCTCAGCAATGCGCTCAAATTCTCTCCGCAAGCCTCGCAAATCCGCTTGTCGCTGAGCGAGGCGGCGAATGACAGATTGTCGCTTGTGGTCGAGGATGAGGGGCCAGGAATGCCCGCTGAACGCCAATCGCAGCCTTTTGCGCGCTTTGGAGCCAATGATAGCAAAGCGGGGCCAAGCGCAGGACTGGGGCTAGCCTTTGTGAAACGCGCCGTGGATGAGCATGGCGGCGAGATCGCGGTTCGCTCGGCCGCCAATAAGGGCACACGGATCGAGATTGACCTGCCCGTCTCGCAGCAAGCTGCGAACTGACTTCTTAGATTAGCAAAACGGGCCGAAAAGAGGCTCGCCTAGCGCGGAGCCAGCAACGCATCGCGCACCAGCACTTCAGCCAATGCATCAAGCGGTGCAGAGTTGCCTTCACAGCCTTCTGATTCGCCCTCCGCCCGGTGGATGCGCTCGCCGCTTACGCGGTCGAACAGGACAAGGCTGGCGCGAAAGCGCACCGCATCGCAATTGTCCAATAGCTTGGAATCGCGCGGAATGGATTTGGCTTTGATGTCGCTTGGCCCGGCCGGGTCGATCACATTGGGTTTGGTCGAGGCGAGGGAAATGCCGGCTGGCATGGTGGCGATGGCAAAATCTCCAACCACATCGGCATCATCCTGCGCGACCACGCCGCGCGCCCTGAAGGCCATTTGCAAATGCTCGCGGAACGACACGCGCAGCCCGCTATCGCCTTCGCTAACGATGAATGCGACTTCGCGCGTACCCGCCGCGCTGCCCGTGCTTTCTTGGATTTGAGGCGGTGAATACACCGCGCAGCCTGCTAGAAACGATGCTGTTGCAGCCAAAACCAGGTATTTCCCCTTGCTTCTGCAAAGAGCCCGATTGTCGCTGAACATTGCATTCCCCTATGCCGACTGTTGTTCCTCTTCCTCATCGATATACTCATCCATACGATAACCGAAACCAAAAACCGTACGAATGACGAAACCATTTTCGGGATTGAGGTCCAATTTTGCCCGCAAACGCGAGATATGGACGTCGATTGTGCGGGTTTCCATTTCCGTGCTTCCGCCCCAAACACGGCTGAACAAATAGCCGCGCGACAGCGGACGGTGCAGGTTTTGGAAGAACAGATCGATTAGATCGAATTCCTTGGCGGTGACTTTGGCTTCCACGCCATTGACCTCGATCGACTTTTCCATCCGGTCGAGCGTGTAGGGACCGAAACTGAAATGCCGTGATTGCGTTTCGCCTGCATTGCGGCGACCGGCGGCCTCTACGCGGGCGCGGATCACTTCGTCGGATTCGGGCTTGACGATGTAGTCAATCGCACCGGCTTCAAGCCCGCGAACAATGTCGGTCTTGTCAGGGCGGCTCGTCAGCAGGATAAAAGGCGGGCAAGACGGAATATTCTCAACCGCCCATTGCAAAACCTCGACTCCGGTGCGTCCGGGCATGTTCCAGTCGAGCATGACCACGTCAAAAGTTTCGCGCTTGAGCGCGTTTTGCAGGTCAAGCCCATTGCGATAGCTTGCAACTTCATGATCAGCGGCCATCACGATAGACGCGACTTGATCCAGAATTTCCTGTTCGTCATCTGCGATTGCGACACGCATTTTTTCTCTCCACCTCAATCGCCAGAATCGAGCGAATTGGAGCCCTCTTTTTACATTTTACATCTTTGGGCACCAGTCTTAGCCGCTTTTACAAGGTCGGATTTTACAAGTCTTTACCGCGCACGCAACAAATTGCCCCAGCGCGAGCTGCCCGCAACCAGTGTGATTGTCTTATGATTTCGAAGGTTTGATTGGAAAAACTGGTCGGGGAGACTGGATTCGAACCAGCGACCCCCTGTACCCAAAACAGGTGCGCTACCAGGCTGCGCCACTCCCCGACCGATTTTCCAAGCGTTGCGGGTTACCCCAAAAACGCATGCGCATCATCGCAATTGATCTCCACCGTAGCGGTGGTGGGCCCGGCAGGACTCGAACCCGCGACCTAGCCGTTATGAGCGGCCAGCTCTAACCAACTGAGCTACAGGCCCCGACCGTAATCGCGCGATGCGGAACGCCCCCTACAGCGCCTTTTGACACGTGACAAGCGATTGCGGCAGCAAAATTGCCTCTATCTCACAACAGAACGCATTATTTCGGCAATTGTGGTTGGCTTAACGCCGTGCTTGGCGAAATAGCCAAGGACGATGCGCAGCCAATCATAAAGCTGTTCCAGCTCTTCGGCGCTGCGCACATAGGGTGTGTGTCCAAGGTCCAGGGACGGGCTGTGAAGCGAGAGCACAATAACAGGCAAGCCATCGTCAATTGCCATATCAGCGCCGCGGATCGCTTCTTCTGCCGAGACACCTTCGGGAGTAAGCGGGATTCTTTCCAACAGGCCAGTACGCGACATAACGCTGGCTAGGCTGGGCAGATGCCGCAAGGCTGGCGTGATAAACTTGCCCTGGCGCCGCAGCATGCCCCAAAAAACCGAGGTTAGCGGCAATTCGAGCAGGCTCTTTTCGGTATCGACCCAATAAGGCGTCAGCGGATGGCTTGAATAATTTGGACCATGCCGATCGCTGTAATTAAAATTAGCGCGCACAGAAGTGTCGATGGCAATTCCGCTTTCGCGCAGCATGTTTGCAGAATTGGGCCCAAGCCCATAACGGCCCGCGCGATAGACCAAGGGATCTGTGCCAAAGCGCGTCTTGATCGCTTCGTGCAGGTGGCTGAATTTGGCCGCTTCAAGTTCAGCGGGCAGGCTTCCGGCAAAGGAATTCGGCGTGTTGATCTCTTCATCATGCGGCGGATTGACCCAAGGGTGGAGCTGGACCCCGATCTCTGCTGCGCCGCGTGCCAAAGCCTCGCCAATAATCTCGACCGCCACGTCTGACTGGACGATCGGCCAATCCACCAGATAGAGTGGAGACACACCCAGCTCTTCGCAAAATGTCTGGAAGCGGGCGATGGCGGGAACATGGGTTAGCCCGTGACCGTCCTTGCTAAAAGGCGCGTCCCAGTCGAACTCTTCCTCAGTATCGACGGTGAGGAGGACGCGTTGGCCGAAACCTTCGTGAAATTCAGCCTGCTGCGCGCGCGAGGGCGGGTCGAGCATTGACTGGCCTGCCATGACTGCGCCCCTGTTCCCGATTACCCCACACACCGCACAAGCAGGCTGCTGAGCGAACTAGCCTTTGTGGCTGTCGTCTTCGGCCTCGCGGATGTTTTCGGGGCTAGGGTGGCTCAAGGTTTCGGTCAAGAGCGGCAGCGACAAGCTCACCCAATCATCTGCAACCACCAAGTCACCGCCCGCCGCTCTTGCCTCGGCGCGCGCCAGTCGCAGGCTGAAGCCGGCACCGAACAGGCCAGCGGAAAGCCCGCCTTCGTCTGTAGGGTTGATTTGCGCTGAGAAGGGACTTGCTTCCTCGAGCAGCTTTTCGGGCAATTGCCAGCTGATGGTGGCTTTCTGCGCCTTGCTCGCCGCGCGTAAGGTGAGTGTCTCTGCCGCTGCGCAGCTTCCCGCCAGCGTTGCCATCACGCGCCAGATCATCGCTTCGGCATCGTCCCTGCTTACCGCGACTTCCAGCTCGTCGGGCAAAAGCTCTAGCGCGGAAAAACCGGCCATGCGTGGGGCAAGAACGGTCTGCAATTGTGCTGCCATCCGGCCAAGAATGGCGGACAGATCGCAGGCCCCTTCTGACAAGCTAAGCGCGCCGCTTTCCAGCCGTGCCAATCGCTCAAGCTCGTCAAATCCGGCGAGAATGCGTGCGGCATCGCCGGCAATATTGGCGGCCAAAGCGCGGTATTCATTGGGCGCAGGGCCGAACAATTGCTGCTGGATGATCTCGGCAAAACCTTGAAGCGCGTTCACGGGCGTGCGCAATTCATGAAGCAATTGACGCACGCGGTCCGCTTCGCTGATCGAGCCGTCATCGCTCATCAACACAACGCGGCGCATCCGCCCGATATAGCCGTGGAAACGCCCGCCAATGCGCGAGAAGCGCGGCTGTGCGGTAACGATCCAGTCGCCGGTGATCGCAGGCGAGCCGTCCAGCGAAAGCGTAGCGCCGTCAATCGGTTGGTGGGTGGCAAAGGCGCGGATCATCGGGTCATCGCTAGTCCCGCTGCCAAGCTGGCGCGGCGGGATAAGCCGCTTGCCAATAAGCATGGCGGCAACATGCTGGTCAGCCCATTCGATCCGGCCTGCGGTATCAGCCACAAAGCTGAAGCTGATGAGTTCTTTCTTGCGTCCGTTTGCCGGTTCATCGAGCGGAAGCCGCGGCGAGCTTTCGCTGGGCGGCGGGGAAGGCGCACGCCCTTTGCGGAATTGTGCAATCCGCTCGACCAGAGCGGTGATTTCCGACTTCTCATTCTCGCTTGTTGACGTGCGCGCCGATGTACGGGCCGATTTGCTGGCTGAGGCAGGCGGCGGCGCTTTCTTGGCCGCGATGAAGGGATTGGCGCTCTTATCTTCGGATGGCGGCTGCTGAGTATCGGCGTCCTTCTGGTCAGTTTCGGGCTGCTCGATTGCTTCAGCCGTATCGGGCCAATCGATCACAGGTTTTTTGGCAGAGATCGGGTCAGTCTCTTCGGCATCGGGAGAGGCTGGCGTAGCAGGTGTTTCGAACGTCTCAGCACGTTCTGCAATCGCCGCTTCGGGCACGGGCAGCCCGCGATCTTGCACGCCCAATTGCGCGAGCAGTTCGTTTGCCCCTTCGGGCAGATCATCGCGCAATCGCACAAATCCCCGCGCGCGCACTGGCAGACGCGGGATTAGCGCAACCCAATCCTCTTCCGACAAATCTGCGCGCTGCAACGCGCTTGAGGCCACATCCGGTTCGCAATCGGCCAGATGCGTTGCCAATTGCGGATTGCGGAAATGCCAGCCGCGCTCGCTGACGATGGCTGCGCGTTCTTTCGCCGGGATCAGTTCTCCCAAAGCACTCAGTCGCAGCCAAGCGGCGGCTTGCAGGCTATCATCATGCCCGTGTTGACGATTGCCAAGCAGGTCGAGCAATTGTCTGAATTGCGTGCGCGCAGCCGCTTTGCCGTCCGCGCGGTGGCGCAATACGGTGGCAAGGCGATCATCGAAGAACATGCAGCGTTACGAAATCCTAATGTCACCCCGCGAAGCTCGCAGAGCGAAGAGTATACAGTTTCGGCGCAATTTGGCCGACAGAACACCCTATCAGCAAGTGGGGCTGGCCGTGCGCTGAACTAGGCGTGCGTTGCAAAGCGGGACAATTGCTGCCAAGACTAATAAAATTAGCGCAAACAATGTAATTCTATGGGTTCATTGCTTAGGCTTGGATAGATGAAGCGGTAACCTTTGCCGATTGTATCGTGAAAGCGACAAATTGGGCATCGGGGGAAGATAGGGCGGCACAATGGCCAATTTGGACGATATCGATCGGCGCTTGCTCAAGGAATTGCAGGCAGAAGGGCGCGTGACCAATGTTGAGCTTGCTCAGCGCGTTGGCTTGACGGCACCGCCATGTTTGCGCCGGGTTCGCGGGCTGGAGGAACAAGGCGTCATCCGTGGATACCACGCTGATCTTGACGCATCCTCGCTCGGTTTTGCGATCACAGTCTTTGCGATGGTTAGCCTCAAGTCACAGGCCGAAGATGCCTTGCGCGAATTTGAAGATCATATGGCTGATCTGGATGAAGTGCGCGAAGTGCACATGCTGAACGGCGAGATCGATTTTATCCTGAAAATCGTCAGCCGCGATTTGCAGAGCTTTCAGGAATTCCTGACCAGCAAGCTGACGCCCGCGCCCAATGTCGCCAGCGTCAAGACGTCACTCACGATCCGCACGGCAAAGCACGATCCGGGCGTGCCGCTTTAAGGCGATGAGTGCGACAGGCAACTCAGCCGACACCATAGCGGGCACATGTTTGTGCGGCGCTGTCACAATTTCTGTCTCATCGCCAAAGCGCGAGATCGAAGTCTGCCAATGCGATATGTGCCGCCGCTGGGCTGGATCCTTCTACACTGCGTTGACGGGTGAAAGCCATGCAATCGAAGGCGAGGAAGCGGTGACCCGCTATCGCTCGAGCGAATGGGCCGAGCGCGGATTTTGCAGCCGATGCGGTAGCAATCTTTGGTATGAGTTTCTTCCGACCGGGGGCCGCAGCTACTCAGCCGGGCTGTTCGACGAAGCGGCGGATTTTGGAATCGAGAAAGAGATATTCGTCGACGAAGGAGCGCGATGGACCCGCCTCAAGGGTGACCATCCGTGCCAAACCGCGCAAGAGGTTATCGCCGAAGCGGAAGCGGCAGGCTTTACCTTTGATTGATTGGCGGCCGCGCATTGTTTGGCCTGCGCTGCAAGACGGTCAATCGTTGCGATCCCAATAGTGCTCGCCATTGATGAACACATTGTCGAAACCGCGTCCGCCTCTGTTGGTGCTGGCAGCGATAAACCCGTGATAGATTTGCCCGGAATCGCTTTCGATCGTGATCGTGTGGCCGCTCAGATAATAGCGACCCGAAACCGCCTTTTTCCGGCTGCCGCCGCTTACACTTGATCCCGAACCGCTGGCGGAAAATGCCCTGAAGCCGCCGATTTTGATCCGCCCGTCTTTGGTCATCCGCAAGGTTCCTCCGCTGATTGAGGAGGAGCCGCCAAGGCCGGTGAAGCCGGTGATACGGCCAAAGGCAACATCAATCGTCTCACCCGGTTTAAAGCGCCTTGCCGGCTTTCCTTTGCCCGCCACTCGTTCCATTTTGCAGCGTTTGAGCTTGCCAGCCGAAGCGGGCGTGGGCGACTGCGTGATTGGGTTCCATTTCGCGCAAGTAGTTGAATAACCGTTGGGAAAGGTCATTTGCGGCGTTGCCTTGCTGACCAATGTCGCAGGAAAGCCGACCCAGCTATCTTTCAGCACGATATGCGCTGTTCGCGGACGATTGGCAGCGGGAATTTTCGCATTATGCGCGGCCAGAGATTGTGACGTACTGCTGCCGCCTGCGCTTCTTCCCACGCTGGATTTGGAGGCTGTGGTCGTTGTGCGCGGCGCGGCAGAGCTGCCTTCCACATTGGAATCGGCTGCGCAAACCTCCTCGCCAAATTTCGCCCCGCGCTGAACATCGCGCGCGACTGTGTACGACAATACTGCTCGCAATTGCATCAGCTTTACGGTCTTGTTTCTGCCCGGGCAGGCATAGAGCACGGAAATCTGTTTCGCGCCGTTACTGTGCACCGTCCGGGCCAACGAATAGCTGCCTGCGACGGCCGGTTCAGCTTGGAAGGATTGCGTGCTGACATAGGTGATGCCTGCAGTCACTTTGCGTTCTTGCGCTTTCAACCAATTGCGTACCGATTGACCGTTCAGGCTTTGCCATGGGCCAATCTCGATGCGGATGTCGCCTTTTGTAAGCACGCGCTTGTCGCCTTGCTGGCTTTCGCTCCAGCCGGTGGGCGCTTGGACTGTTTGGGCCTGTGCGGGCGATGTGATCGCCAAGCCAATCGCGGCGGCAAATATCAAGTCGCGAACGCGTTGCTTGCTCTTGATCATGATACCCACCAATCCCGATCCCTACCCAGATTATCCACTCGCCTTCTAAGCTAGGTCAGCGTGACTGAATAGCTGATGAGCGAGCGTTTAAGGCGTGAAATAGGTCGGCGATCCGGGGCCAACCGGCAGACCCAGCACAAACGTCCACAGGTAAAAGAACACTGACCAGAAGAAGATGAAGAACATCGAATAGGGCAGCATCATTGCGATCAGCGTGCCCACGCCAAGGTCGCTCTTATAGCGCGTTGCCCAAGCGAGAATTAGCCCGAAATAACTCATCATCGGTGTGATGATATTGGTCGTGCTGTCACCAATCCGATAAGCGGCTTGGATCACTTCGGGCGAATATCCGATCAGCATTAGCATCGGCACAAAGATCGGCGCTGTCACCGCCCATTGCGCGCTGGCTGAACCGAGCGAGAGGTTTATCAGTGCGCACAGCAGAATGAAGAGGAAGAAGACCGCAGGGCCGGTCATCCCAGTTTCGACGAGGAAATTTGCGCCTGTCACCGCGGTAATGGCTCCCAAATTCGTCCATCCGAAGAAGGCCACGAATTGTGCGGCGAAGAAGACCAGCACGATGTAGAGCCCAAGCGAAGCAAGCGCGGCGGACATTGCATTGATGATATCGCGGTCAGTCTTCATCGTGCCGACAGCGCGCCCGTAAGCATAGCCCAGCGCGACGAAGAAAATCAGGATCCACACCACAAACCCGTCAAAAAACGGGCTGTCGATCCGGTCGCCATTCTCTGGATTTCTCAACACACCCCAATCGGGCACCAGCGTCAGCGCCATCAGACCCAGCACGCCCAGCAAGGCGAGGCCCGCCCAGCGCAGACCCTTGCGCTCGTCATCGCTAATCGTCTCCATCATCCGGTCATCGAGGATCGTGGGATCGGCTTGGCCGGGGTCGTATTTTCCCAGCTTTGGCTCAACGATATAGATCGTCACCAGCGAACCGATGATGGTGATGAGGAAGGTAGAGGCGACCATGAAGAACCAGTTCGCGGTTGCCACAACGGTGTAGTCCGGCGCGATCAGCCGCGCGGCTTCCTGCGTAATTCCGGCCAGCAGCGGATCAATCGTGCCAATCAAAAGGTTGGCGCTATACCCTCCCGATACGCCGGCGAATGCTGCGGCCATGCCAGCGAGCGGGTGGCGGCCCAGCGCATAGAATATCGCGCCCGCCAGTGGGATCAGCACGACATAGCCCACTTCTGATGCGGTGTTGGAGACGATCCCTGCAAAGACAATCGCCACCGTCACCAGCTTGGGCGGGGCGTTCAAAACCATCGCGCGCACGGCGGCTGAAAGCAGGCCGGATTTCTCCGCAACGCCCACGCCCAGCATTGCGACAAGCACTACGCCCAGCGGGGCAAAACCAGTAAAATTGCCGACCAGATTGGTGAAGATGCGGCGGATCCCGTCGCCATCAAGCAGGCTGACCGCGCGGATCATGCCATCATCGGCCACACCCTTTGCGCCAGCGGGGCGGGGATCGACAACAGCCACACCCATCCAGCCGAGTAGGCCGGAAAGAAGCACGATGCCAATCGCCAAAATCGCAAAAAGCGTTACCGGATGCGGCAGCAAATTGCCCAGCCACTCGACCCCATCAAGGAAGCGGGTGAAGGCGCCACGCTTGGCAGCGGCTGGTGCGGCTTGCTGTGTATCGGCCAATGTCTGTCTCCGCAAAAGGGCTTGTTTCTTGTCTCATCACGCGCGTTTCGTGTCCCTGAACAATGAGCTGCAAACAGGGCTTCAACTTAGGGAACTTCTATTGGTCAATCGCGCCAGAAATGCCAGTTCAAACCGCAAATGGTGCGCTAGGCTGCGTTTTGCCGGACAAAGCGGATCGCCCAAATTTGCGAGATGGCAAAAATCACAAAGAGCAACACCGCCAATTGTGCGCGCCCTCCCAAGATTGTCTCGAGCGGCATTGCCATTGAAGCCATGCCCAGACTGGCGATCAGAATGGCGGCAACAATGCCCAGGACAAGCCCGCAAGCGCTGCGCCATAATGCGCCCAGCGCAATCGCCTTGCCTGACAATTCCGCGCCCCGTTTGCGGCCCAGCACAGCTTCCACCAATATCTCAAAATCGATACGGAAGGCGGTGTGGCGCACCGAAATCGCATTGCGGTTGAGCAGATCGCCGATGCTGGCGGGAATGTCACCCGCAGAGGGCATGGCGGCTTCATCCACCAGCACGGGAATTATGCGCTTGTCGGCCTCTAATGCGGAGGCGACTTCCCTGCGGACGAAATCATCTTCGCTTTCAATCCGGCGGCGGCCATCGTCCAGCTTCGCACCGCTCCACTTCTTGCCGATAATGCAAAGCACCACATCGGCGGCGTTGATTTCAGCGTCAAGACGGGCGGGAAAATGCTCGCCATGGGCAATGGATTCCACATCCAAAAATACTTCGTCTATCTCGCGAACACTGCGCAAATTGTCAGCAATCCTTGCCGCAATATCCTTGCTGTCGGATCGGCGATAGCTGATGAAGACACGCATTACTGGCCGGCCTGTGCATTCATCATGGCTGAGGCAAATTGTTTGGGAATGGCCCGATCAAGTCCTGATGCGGCGAGATGTGCTGAAACGGGAAGGCGGCCGGGCGAGATCATCTCGTAATTCGTATCAACGCCCTTGTTGACATATTCATAGATCAGCGCGGTGACCGTGTGGTCCTGAGTAAAACCGTATTTCTTGGCTTCTTGGCCTAGATTTTGACTCCCCAACTGCACCCTGCGGGCAGCATCCTCCGCGCTCAATTCTTTTTCGTCTGGGCTCCATTGCTCGTCAGTCACGACAATCGCAATCGTGCGGTAATAGGTATGAGGGCGCTCTAGGAAGAGATCGCGTAGGATAAGCCACCAGCTATCACGGCCTTCGCCCGGCTTTTGATATCGTTTGATATCGCTATAGCCCACCCCCTCTGGATCGGTTTGCTCATAATCGGTGATGAGCAGAAATCCGCCCGGAACAGAGTAAAAGGAATGCAGCTCGTAACCGGCCTCGCGCAGAGCGGTGCGCATCCGCTGTCCCGCTTCATGCAGCGTCATGCCTTCGCGCGAGGCGATCATGCTGTCCAGTTCGATCCAGGTGGAGGGGACTTCTGGCTCCCATTGCGGGTAGGCGGGCAGGTCAAGCAACAAGTTCTTTGGAGGCTCGTCTTGTTGCGGGTTGGCTTGCTCGCCGGAAGTCACAGCGGCGAGCGCTCCGGTGCGTAGGCGGGCTTGAGCGGCTACTCGAGCATCGCGGTCAGGGGACGCAGATCGCGCAGCCAAGAACCTGCGGGGCGATTCTACGCTCGTCACGGCATTCTGCGATGCGGAGGACAGACTGCCGACATTGGCATTGTACTGGCCGTAATTTCCACTCACCCGTGAGCGTTCCTGTGCCTCGCGTTGTGCCGCCAGCCTGCGGCGTTCCTCAGCTGAGAGGCGGACGTTTGTCGAGGCTGGCCGTACGGGTTGATTGACTCCGCCTATTCCGACCGGACGAGGTTGAGGATCGGCAGTAGCGACAGGGCTTGGAGGAGGAGGTGGTGGTGGTGGCGCAACGCTGGCGCAGCCCCAAAGAGCGGCAGTAAGCAGGAAGCAGAAACTTCGCTTAAACATAAATTTGCGCATCCCCACCAAGTTCGCGTGGGGAATGTTTACGTCAGATTGTTCTGCTTGTCAGCCCAATTAGAGACCTACAGCGAGACATTTGATCGAACAGTCACTGTTCTCAAGCCTGCCGCTCTA
>CALLIO010000070.1 GCA_938009055.1 uncultured Altererythrobacter sp. | reverse complement strand
AATATCAATCCAGTCCAGCTCGGTGCGCGGAGTCATCATTTCGCGCACGGGCCGTTCAGCCAAACGCACCACTCCCGCGAGGATCTGGTGTTGCTCAGCCTCGATCACGCCGGACTGCGTGGCATCGGCAAAGATCATATGCAGCTCTTCTGCTGTCACGCTCGATTGGCCTCCCGGGCGAATACCCATGAGCCGGATCAGCACGCCAGACGAGCTATCCAGCAGCCACACCAGCGGCGCAGCCAATTTCGCCAACCACGCCATGGGGCGCGACATGACAAGGGCAATCGGCACGGCTGCACGCAAGGCCAATTGCTTGGGCACAAGCTCACCCACAACAAGGCTGAAATAGGTGGTCAGCGCAATGACAGTGATAAAGCCTGCATCGCCTGCCATATCTGCTGGCACGCCAATTGCGGCTAGCCGCTCGCCCACTGGCCCGCCGAGGCTAGAGCCGGAATAAGCACCGGCAATAATTCCAACCAGCGTAATGCCGATCTGCACAGTTGAGAGGAACTTACCTGGGTCTGCTGCCAGTGAAATCGCGGTTCTGGCAGCTGAAGAGCCCTTTTCGGCCTTGGCTTGCAAGCGCGCCGTTTTGGCCGAGACGATTGCCAGCTCGGACATGGCAAAAATGCCATTGAGCACAATCAGGCACGCGATGATGATAAGGTCAGGCCAGGGAAACGGTGTCACGTTCATATCGCTAGCAGAATTGTAACATCTTGCCAGCCTGGTTGGAGCAAACTCTTTTTAAGGCTAGAGAAAGCTCAAGCAGGGAAAATAGCTGTACTGGCAATGCTACGGCGCATTGCTGGCCCCAGCTCCAGGAGGGAAGACTCATGACGAAATCTCGTATTCTACTTTCAAGCGTAGCAGCATTGTCGCTGCTTGGCACAAGCGCTTGCGTAACAGACCCCAACACTGGCCAGCAAAAAGTCTCGCGCACAGCGATTGGCGGCGTTGGCGGCGGATTGCTGGGCGGATTGCTCGGCGGTGTGATCGGCGGCAAGACTGGGCGCATCATCGGCGCAGTTGGCGGCGCGGCCGCTGGCGGCATTGTTGGCTATAAAATGGACCAGCAGATCAAGGAATTGAAAGAGCAGACTGCTGGCTCTGGCGTTGACGTAACCGAGGTTGATGGCGGCGAGGCTATTCTTGTCAATCTGCCCGATGGCGTGACCTTTGATGTTGGCAGCGCTGTGATCCAGCCGAATTTCCAAACCACGCTCGACGCTGTGTCGAGCAATCTGGTGCAATATCCCAATTCGATCATCGATGTGTATGGCCACACCGATTCAACTGGGTCGGATGCATTTAACCAGCGTCTGTCTGAACAGCGCGCACAATCAGTGACCAATTACATGGTCTCGCGCGGTGTCGCTTCAGCACGTGTCCGCTGGCAGGGATTTGGCGAAACACAGCCAATCGCAGACAATGCCACGGAATTTGGCCGTTCGCGCAATCGCCGGGTTGAAATCAAGATCATCCCGTTTGACCAGCAAGACGTCCAAGAAGCGCAAGCTGCACAGGGCTTCTAAACTGGGCTTCTGACCGCAAATGCGGTCGAGATAAAAGGGGGCCGGCTTTCCTAGCGGAGAGCTGGCCCCTTTTACGTTATGTCGGCAATTTTCTTCGCGCGCTCTGACAATCGCTCAACCGCAGCCCCATGGATTGCTGGCGCGCTCACCAACACGCCAAAGGCGCGCGGATCACGCTTATTATAGCCCAGCGGATTGCCCAAAGTATCGGACACTTCCGCACCCGCCTCGCGCGCAATCAGCGTGGCGGCGCCAATGTCCCACTCATACCCCCAACGCAAGGTTGCGATCAGATCGGCCTCGTCAGCGGCGACCTTGGCAATACGCAAGGCGATGGAATTGGGCTTCTCAACGGCGACAAGATCGCTGTCCACATTAGGCAGGCTATCGGTCGGCACGCGCGATCCGGAAAATTCCACGCGTTTGGAAGAGCGCAACACTTCACCATTGCGAGTCGCGCCTTGGCCGGCGAGCGAAAGCCATTCCTCACCCTGTGCTGGCGCGCTCAACATTCCGATCAAGGGTTTGCCGCCGCTGATGAGCGCAACGGAAACGGCCCAACCCTTGCGCCCGCGAATAAAATCGCGCGTGCCGTCAATCGGATCAACCAGCCAAATTAGATCGCGTTTCAAGCGCTCGGGATCGTCCACCGTCTCTTCGGAAAGCCATCCGGCGGAGGGCAATAGCGCGCTCAATTCGCGCTTCAAAAAGGCATCGACGGCCAAGTCGGCTGCGCATACGGGATGGCCTGGCTCCTTCTCCCACATCTCGACTTCATGCCCCGCACCTGGCCATTGGCCATAAGCCATTCGCCCTGCTTCGCGGACAATCTCTTCAAATCGGATGCTATCGATCATGCTAGGGAAGGCTGTGGGGTGTAAGCTCGGACTTTTCAAGCGCGCCAAACCATGCTTAGGCGCTGTGCAAACGATTCATCTCCCATTACCTTTGCGCGAAGGAACGCTTCTCCATGAATATTCACGAGTATCAGGCCAAGGAATTGCTAGCGAAATATGGCATAGGCATCCCCGCTGGCCATGCAGCGCTGAGCGTTGAAGAAGCGGTTGCGGCCGCCAAGAAATTGCCTGGCCCGCTCTATGTTGTGAAGGCGCAAATCCACGCTGGTGGCCGCGGCAAGGGCAAATTT
>CALLIO010000069.1 GCA_938009055.1 uncultured Altererythrobacter sp. | reverse complement strand
GATCCGCGCCACATCGAGCGCGACATTGCCCATACCGATCACGACCGCGTGCTTGCCGGAAAGATCAGGGGCAAGCTCGGCAAACTGGGGATGACCGTTGTACCAGCCGACAAAGGCGGCAGAGCCGAACACATTGGCCTTATCCTCGCCCGTGATACCCAATTGCCGATCATTGGGCGCGCCGGTCGCCAGCACGACTGCATCGTAGAGCTCCTGAAGCTCGGGAATGGTCACATCCGTGCCAATCGTCACATTGCCGACGAAACGCACATTTTCCGACAAAGCCACTTTCTCATAACGGCGCGATACGCCCTTGATCGATTGGTGGTCGGGCGCAACGCCAAAGCGGATGAGGCCATAGGGAACGGGCAGCATGTCGAAAATATCGACCCGCACATCCTCGCCAAAGTGCTTTTGGGCAGCCTCAGCCGTGTAATATCCCGCTGGCCCAGAACCGATAATCGCGATGTGGCGCATAGTCTCGCATCTCCCCTCAAGGTTTGAGGCTAATGCTTTGGCGTGAAAAGGCAATCGGCCTTGTCATGGATTTGCCGTGTAATTGTGATAGGAGCCCCACCAATGAAGAAGATGACTTTTATCGCCGCAATGGTGCTTTGCACGGCGCCGCTTCAGGCGCTTGAAACTCTGCAATGGCAGATCAATGCCGCCCCCTCGGTTTCGGACACGCTTGATTGCATGGAAGAGGGCGGGTTTACCCTTATCTCAGCCCATCGCGGCGGGCCGACACCCGGCCTTCCTGAAAATTCGATTCCCGCGATGGACGCTATGCTGTATGCAGCACCAGCGATCATGGAAGTGGATGTCGCGCAAAGCCCGGACGGGGTGCATTATCTGATGCATGACCGCTCGTTAGATCGCACCACCAATGGCGAGGGCGATGTTGCCACAACCCCTTGGGAAGTGGTGGAGCAATTGTATCTTGTCGATGAGGCAGGCTGGCGAACACCCTATCGCGTACCCACTTTTGAAGAGACGCTCGAATGGGCCAAAGGGCACACAATTCTCCAGATTGATTTCAAGCGCACGTCCGATTTTGCCGAAGTCATTGCGTTGGTCCGCGCAGCAGAGATGGCCGATAGTGTGATCTTAATCGCTTACACGGTGGAGGCAGCAAAGCGGCTCCACACCCTCGCGCCAGAGATGCTGATTTCAGCCGGCGTTGATGATGCAGGTGACGTGGAGCTGCTGCAATCAGCGGGGATCCCTGCTGACAGGATCGTCGCCTTTACCGGAACGCGGACATTGCGGCCCGATCTCTACGCGCAGCTGGACGAGGGGGATGTAGAGGTGATTTTCGGTACGCTGGGGCGCTCGCCGCGTTCGCTCGACAATCTCTTTGCGCAGCATGGCACGGATGAGCGCTATGCTGAGCTGGGCCAAAGCGGTGTCGATATTATCGCCACAGATCGCCCGCGCGCAGCGGCCAGGGCTTTGAAAGCAGCGGAGCGCTTACCGCAAGAGGGGCAATGCGGCGTCAGTCGCGACTAGGCCGCTTCGGACAGGGCTTCGTCTTCTTTATTGTCGAGAAATTCGCGGATTGCGGCCAGGCTTTCATCCTTATGCGAAAGCAGGAACAAATGCCCGCCACCTTCCAGCACTTTCAGCTCGGCATTGGGCGCAAGCGAAGTAATCCATTTGCCATTGATGAGCGGTACGATCTGGTCATCATCGCCCATCATCACCAGCATCGGCTTTTTCATAAAGGGCAGGGCGGGCGCACTGGTCCAGCCCAGCATGGCGAACAATTGGTAGAAATAGCCGCGCGGTGATGGCGGGGTCAGGCGCGATGTGTGCCCATCCTTGCCGCCGCCTTCAGCAGCAGCACCGCCATAGAGCGTCTCGAAATGCTGCATCATATAGTCAGCATCAACATAGCGGCGCGGGTTCGCCATCTTGGAGAGCGCAGCCGGATTGCCCGGCACCATAATCATGCCCATGCTGGTCGCGGCCAAAACCACGCGGCGTGTGCGTGAGGGGTGCTGGATAGCAAAATGCTGCGCCATTGCGCCGCCCCAGCTGATGCCCATTACATCGACTTCCTCGACCCCGAAACGGTCGAGCAAAAGCGTGGCGGTATAGGCCATGGTGATCGTGTTATAGGGGATAAGCGGATCGGGTGAGCCGCCAACACCGGGCATATCGAACATGATGAAGGGCCGGTCATCCAGCGCAGCGGCGAGCGGCGCCACGGCTTCGATGTTCGCGCCAATGCCGTTGAAGAAGAGCACGGGAAGATGTTCGGATTCCTCATCCCAGCGCCAGCGCGCGACGCGCAAGGTCCGTCCTGCAACCTCTTCCATCGTGACGTCAGCATGCGTCATGGGATCGGAGCTTTTTGATTTGGGCAAGCGAAATCCTTCCTGGTGCGAACCGGTGCACGGCGCTGTTTATCAGCGCTCTTGCAGCAATCTATCTTTCTTCGACTACGTAGAGACCGGGAGCAGGGTCTAGGGGAGCGTGGTTTTCGTCCCCCACTTCCTTAGGCGCTGCGATCTGTTTGCCGGAGCGCTTTTGCAGCCATTCCATCCAGAACGGCCACCAGCTTCCCGCCGTCTCCTCGGTGCCTTGCAGCCATTCGTCGGCAGTTGCAGGCAGCTTACCCTTCTTTTTCTGAATGAAGTATTTAGCCTTGGGATTACCCGGCGGATTCAAGATCGCCTGCATATGGCCCGATTGCGAGAGCACATAGGTGACATCTTTCGACCCGAACAATTGCGTCGAGCGATAAGTCGCCTTCCACGGGGTGATGTGATCGGTTACGCCGCCAAGGATGAAGAGGTCGCTCTTGACCTTCGAAAGATCAACCTTGTGGTCGACCATTTCAACCTCGCCCTGCTTGGTGAAGGCAAGCGTTTCATAGACCTCCAGAAAGTCGCCCATAAGGCTGGCGGACAGATTGGTCGCATCCGCATTCCAGAACAATACGTCAAATGCTGGCGGGTCGGCGCCCAGCAGGTAGTTGTTGATGACATAGTTCCAGATCAGGTCATTGGGCCGCAGCCAGGCAAATCCGCGCGCCAGGTCATCGGCCTTGATAATGCCTTTTTTGGCAGCACGCTGTTTTGCCAATTCCATCCCGTTGGAGGAAACCAGCGATCCGGCCTCGATATCGGTGGCCTTGGGATGCAGAACGCATACCATAATGGTTAGCGCGCCAAGGATCGCATCCTTGTCTGAAGCAAGCTTGGAAGCGACCATCGCCGCTGTCTGGCCACCCGAGCAGCCGGCTGAGACATTGACTGTTTTTGAGCCGGTAATTTCGCTCACTGCATTCATCGCCTCGCGGCAGGAATTGACGTAATCCGTCATATCCCAAGCGCCCTGTTCCTTGGACGGATTGCGCCACGATATGACAAAGGTCTGGATGCCATTGTCGACCTGATATTTCACGATCGATTTTTCGGGGCTCAGATCGTTGATATACATCTTGTTGATCTGGGGCGGGATGGTGAGCTGCGGGGTTTCGTGAACCTTGTCTGTCGTGGGCGCATAATGGATCAGCTCCATCATTTCCGTGCGCAAAATGACCGATCCTTTGGATGTGGCGATATTTTCGCCAAGCGTGAACGGCTTCTTGTCAACCTGGCTGACCATTCCCTTATTATTTACAAGGTCATCATAGGCATTCTTAAGGCCTTTTATCAGCGAAAGTCCGCCGCTGTCGATGACCCGCTTTTGCGCCATCGGATTGCCGATCAGCGTATTGGTGGGGGCAAGTCCGTCGATGATGATATTCGCGATGAAATTGGCCCGATTGGTCTCCAGTTCGTCGAGTTCCAAATCCTGAAGCCAGCCGTGCATGCTCTTTTGGATCGCAAGGTAATATTGCGCGCCGGCCTTGAAGAAGGGATTGTATTGCCAAGCGGGATCCATGAAGCGCTTGTCTTTGGGATGGGGCGCAAGATCGGATTTGCCAGTCATTATCTTGACCATGTCTTCGCTAAAAGCTTGGGCATGCTTCATCGTCCGCTTCGGATCGCTCGCCGTCTCGCGCAGCAAAAGCGCGACCGCGCCAACAAAGTCCTCGCGCGCAACACCGACCAGCGGGCCAAGCGCGCTGGTTGATTGCGCTGCCTCGTTTTCGAGCTTGATTTCCTCTTGCATTGGGTCCCCTTTAACCGCCTGTGTGCAGCATTCTCGCGCTGCCTCTCCCTTGGTCGAAAACATGGCTTGTGCAGGGCCAATTGGCAAGTTCACGTAAAGGTCAGGCGAGGGCGGGCGCGCAGACCCCCGAAAATTCGTGGCACCAAGCTGCAAATTATCACTTTTGCAACCAATCCTCCTTACCACGCACAAAGTATCGAGGGTTTTCCGTTCGCGTGGAGTATTTGGGGCTACCGCCGTTTCAATAGTTAACTATGCCAAGTTTGTTTTCAAAGAAGAAGCAATCAGACGCTAAGGAACTTGAGGGGAATCAAGGGCCAGCGCCGCTGTGCCCGATTCAGAACTCCGATGTTCTGCGGCGGGTGGAATTGCTCGATAGCTTTGAACAAGCGGGACTTGGCTGGTTCTGGGCGACCGATGCAGTGGGCCGCGTTATCTATATCTCTGAGTCCGCCGCGCGTTCGCTCGAGCTCAAAGCAGAGCACATCATCGGTCAGCCTTTCACCGATCTGTTCAGCACCGACACCAGCAGCGATGACGAAAAACCCGAACGACCGCTGGCATTTCTGCTGGGGGCGCGCAACTCGATCGTGCAGCTGCCGGTAAAGTTGGTCAGCAATAAAACCGAATATTGGTGGGAAATTGCTGGCAAGCCGCAATACGATGCGGAAGGCGAGTTCACCGGATACCGCGGCAGCGCCAAGGATATCTCCTCGACCATTGAAGAGCGCCGTGATGCCGAGCGCTTGTCGCAATTCGACTCGCTAACCGGCCTTGCGAACCGCCACCGCATGACCAAGCGGCTGGAGAAGACACTCGAATCCTATCGCAATTCCAAGCGTTCTTGCGCTTTGATGATGCTCGACCTCGACCGTTTTAAGAACGTGAACGATACGCTTGGCCACCCGGCTGGCGATGAATTGCTGCGCCAGGTTGCAGCGCGCCTCAAGACGATCATCGATAAGAAGGGCGAGATTGGCCGGATCGGTGGAGACGAGTTCCAGATCCTGCTGCCCGATATCGATGACCGCGGCGTTCTGGGTGACCTTGGTCAGCGGTTGATCCAGATGGTTTCGCAGCCCTATTCGATCGATGGCGCACGCGCGATTATCGGGACCTCGGTCGGGATTGCGATTGCGCCTTATGATGGGCTGGACGCTGAGGAATTGGTCGCAGCTGCCGATATGGCGCTGTATGCGGCGAAGGGCGGAGGACGCGGTCAGCACCGTTTCTATCACTCCGACTTGAAGGATGGCGCGAAAGAGCGCCGCCGGATCGAAGAAGATCTGCGCGATGCGGTCGCGGCAGAAGAGCTGGAGATGCATTACCAGCCAATTGTCGATTCAAAGACGCACCAGGTGGCTTGCCTCGAAGCGCTGATGCGCTGGAACCATGAAGATCGCGGCTGGGTTTCGCCCGGTGCCTTTATCCCTGTTGCCGAAGACCTTGGTATCATAGTCGAGATGGGCGAATGGGCGCTCAATCAGGTTTGCAAAGATGTGTGCGGATGGCCGGGCGAATTAAAAGCGGCGGTGAACGTATCTGCGGTTCAATTTGCGCGTGATGATTTCCCCGATGTGGTCGGACGCGCGCTTGAGAAATCCGGTGTTGATCCAGCCCGCATCGAGCTGGAGATCACCGAAAGCGTATTTGTCGGCGATCTGGAACGCACAATCCGCATCTTCAAGGAACTGAAAGAGCTGGGCGTGCGCTTGTCGCTCGATGATTTTGGAACCGGCTACAGCTCCCTGAGCTATCTGCGCGATGCCCCGTTCGACAAGATCAAGATCGACCAGAGCTTCGTTCGTGGATCGACGGAAGAAGACAACAACAATTCCTCGCTCGTCGGCGCGATTGTCAGCCTCGCCAATGCGCTTGATATGGTCACCGTTGCCGAGGGTGTCGAAACCAAGGATGAGCTGGCTTTGGTGAAGAAGCTGGGCGCGACTTACATCCAAGGAAGGATCTTCTCATGGGCGGTCTCCAATCAGGAACTGCATGAGAAGTTTGATATAGGCGATTTGGTCTTTGAACCCAAAGGCCCTGAGAAATATCGCGCTGAACGCCGCACCGAATTCCGCCGGATTGGCCTTATCCACGAAGATCATCGCTATCAGGTGATGCTGCGCAATTTGTCCAAATCGGGTGCAAAGATCGAAGGTCTGCTCGATGTGCCGGTGGGCACAGAAGTGGTTATCGATCTGGGCGAGGGACAATTGGTGGTCAGCATTGTGCGCCGTTCACAAGGCTTTAGCCAAGGCGTCGAGTTTGAAACACAACTTATCAGCGATGGCGCAGATGGCCTGTGCACGCGCCACCGCGTCTCGCCCTATCAGATCGAGGCAGCGGGCCGTCCGCTCCAAGCGCTTACCAATGATGCCTATTCGCAATTGGTCGGCAATCAGGGGCAAACGACCAAGATGTTCGCAGAAGTCGACATTACCAACGTCCGCAACCGCGCATAGGGTTGCGTCGGCCGGCTTGCAGTGCAGGATCGGCAGGCGGCACTACCGGCCGCTCAATTTTCAAAAAATTAGGGTAAAAATAACCATCCGCATTTACACCTAGCCAAGAAGAAGGGCTGCGTGGTGGCGCGTCCCCAGTGCAGACTGCACCGATCAGGAGTAAGGCCTTGGCGTTAAAGGGGTTTATGTCGAAAGGGAAAGGCGGCCTGTTCGCCACCAGTTCGGCTGCGTCCAGCGCGGGCTCTACGATAAGCGATGCTGACAAGCTCGCGCTGCTAGCTGATCTGGAGCAATCGGGTCTGGGGTGGTTTTGGGCCACGGATAAGACCGGTTCTTTGACCTATTTGAGCGAAGCCTTTTGCGCGCGCCTTGGGCTGGAATTGGCCGACATTGCTGGCAGGCCCCTGCAAGAAATTTTTGCCATCCGTGACAGCGATGGTCGTGCCCAGTCGCTTGCCCTCAAAATGGGTTCGCGCAAGGCTTTCTCTTCCCTCGTTGTGTCGCCGGTGAACAGCCAGTCTGATTGCGTGGTTAACTTGTCGGGTCGCCCGATGAGCGACGAGTCGGGAGAATTCAGCGGTTATCGCGGTTCGGCCAGCGATATCACGGACCAGTTCCAGCGCGAGGAAGAAACCGAGCGGCTGGCCAAATTCGATTCGCTCACCGGTCTTGCCAATCGCCATCAAATGGCGCGCACGATTGACGCAACGCTGACAGCTTTTCGCGCCGCAAAGCGCAATTGCGCGGTGATGATGCTCGATCTCGACCGGTTCAAACAGGTCAATGATACGCTTGGCCATGCTGCCGGTGATGAGCTGCTCAAAGAAGTCGCATCGCGGCTTAAGCGCGCAGCCGGCAAAGAGGTTGAGATCGGACGGCTCGGCGGTGACGAGTTTCAGCTGATGCTGCCCGATATGGATGATCGCGGCGAGTTGGGCGAGATTGCCAAGCGGATCATTGCTATGCTTTCGCAGCCTTATTCGTTGGAAGAGGGGCGCTGTGTGATCGGTGCCTCGATTGGTATTGCGATTGCTCCGCATGATGGAATTTCAGGCGATGATATCGTCAAATCGGCGGATATGGCGCTTTATGCTGCCAAGAATAGCGGGCGCGGGCGTTTCCGCTTTTATTCAGGCGAACTTGCCAATGAAGCGCTTTTCCGCCGCCGGTTGGAAGAGGATCTGGCCAGCGCCGTACGCGAAGAACAGCTGTTCCTGAAATATCAGCCGATCGTCTCTTTCGAGACGCGAATGGTTGAGGCGCTCGAGGCGCAAATCTGCTGGAACCATCATCAGCGCGGCGTGATCGATCACGAAGAATTTCACTCGATCATGGAAAACAGCGCGATGGCGCTGGAAGTGGGCGAGTGGGCGATTGCACAAGCGTGTCAAGACGCATCGAGCTGGCCCGACGGCTTGCGTGTGGCGGTCAATGTACCCTCAAAGCAATTCATCTCGGACAGTTTCGTGGAGGGTGTCGAGGCCGCTCTTGAAAGGAGCGCGCTTGATCCTTCGCGCCTTGAGTTGGAAGTCAGCGAAGCGGTTTTCCAAGGCGATTCCAATGCAGTCGATAAGACGCTGGGGGCGCTGTTCAAACTGGGCGTTAGGCGGACGCTTGACGAGTTCGGGATCGGCCATTCCTCGCTTGGATATCTTCGCCGTGCACCTTTTGATGCGATCAAGATTACGCCCGAATTCTACCAATCACACAACGATGCTGCGGATAATGACATGCCGCTGATTTCAGCAATCGTCGCTTTGTCAAAAGCGCTGGGCATGTCGATCACAGCGTCAGGTGTTGAGACGGTTGAGCTTTATGACGAATTGCGCGCCAGCGGCGTTGCATCGGTACAAGGCGAAATTTTCGCTGACAGCCTCTCGCTTGAAAAAGTCGAAGAAGAACTCGCCAAGGGCAGCTGGCAGATCGAGCCCGTCACCGCGCGCAATCCGCGTGCGCGCCGCCGCACAGTCTATCGCAAGATCGAAGTAATTCACGACGATCATTCCTACGAAGTGACCTTGCGCAATCTGTCCAAATCCGGCGCCCTGATCGAAGGGCTGGTGGATGTGCCCAACGACACGCAATTCGTGGTTGATCTGGGCGGCGGACAACTCGCCGTTGCTACGGTAACGCGCAGCAATAACGACCTTCAGGGCTTGGAGTTCGAGACCCCGCTGGTCGATGATGGCGCGGGCGGATTATGCACGCGTATCCGGGTCTCTCCCTATGCGCTTGCTGCTGCTGGCGCTGATCTGGAGGCACTGCCCGATGGCGACTATAAGGGCATGAAGGGCGGCATGATTGATCCGAGCAAATCCGTGCCCAAATTCGGCTATTCGGGCGCGCCGGTTAGCTAACTAAATCGCAATTGCGCCGCTTTTCACACAGCTTGCAATCAATAGAGGCTGACACGGGCAAGCGGTCTCGCTAAATGCGGGTCAGATGACTGACCTTTCCAAAATCCGCAATTTCTCGATTATCGCGCATATCGACCACGGCAAGTCCACGCTGGCTGACCGGCTGATCCAGCACACGGGCGGCCTGACCGAGCGCGAGATGAGCGAGCAAGTCCTTGATAATATGGATATTGAGCGCGAACGCGGGATCACGATTAAGGCTCAGACTGTCCGCCTCGATTACACGGCCAAGGATGGCGAAACGTATCAGCTCAATCTGATGGATACGCCCGGCCACGTTGACTTCGCCTATGAAGTCTCGCGCAGCCTCGCCGCATGCGAGGGCGCATTGCTGGTGGTGGACGCCGCGCAAGGGGTTGAGGCGCAAACCCTCGCGAACGTCTATCAATCAATTGAGCACGACCACGAAATCCTCTCGGTCATCAACAAGGTCGATCTGCCAGCCGCCGAGCCAGAACGCGTTCAGCAAGAGATCGAAGAAGTGATTGGCCTCGACGCTTCCGACGCGGTCATGACGTCAGCCAAAACTGGCATTGGGATTGAGGAAGTTTTGGAAGCTGTCGTCGCCAAAATTCCGCCCCCTCAGGGTGATCGCGACAAACCGCTAAAGGCCTCGCTCGTCGATTCATGGTACGATCCCTATCTCGGCGTGGTCATCCTCGTGCGGGTGATCGAAGGTGTCCTCACCAAGGGACAGAACATCAAATTCATGCAGGGCGGCACCGAACATCTGGTTGACCGCGTCGGCTGTATGCGCCCGAAAATCGAGCAGCTTCCCGAACTCGGCCCCGGCGAAATCGGTTTCATCACCGCGCAAATCAAAGAGGTAGAGCAGGCCCGCGTGGGTGACACGATCACCACCGTCAAAGGGGGCGCGACCGAAGCGCTGGCAGGCTATAAAGAGGTGCAACCGGTTGTCTTCTGCGGCCTCTTCCCCGTCGATGCCGCCGAATTTGAAAAGCTGCGCGAGAGCATCGCGAAATTGCGCCTCAACGATGCCAGCTTCAGCTTTGAGATGGAAAGCTCTGCCGCATTGGGTTTTGGCTTCCGTGCAGGTTTCTTGGGCTTGTTGCACCTTGAGATCATTCAAGAGCGCCTTAGCCGCGAATATGATCTCGACCTTATCACCACCGCGCCATCGGTTGTTTACCGCCTGCAATTGGGCAAGACCAAGAACGAAGGCGCGAAGGAGATCATGCTCCACAATCCCGCCGATTGGCCCGACGTAAACCGGATCGAGATGGTGGAGGAGCCTTGGATCAAGGCGGTGATCTACACGCCTGACGAATATCTCGGCGCGATTCTGAAGCTGTGTCAGGACCGGCGCGGCGTACAGACCGATCTTACCTATGTGGGTGGCCGCGCGCAGGTGACATACGAATTGCCTCTGAACGAAGTGGTGTTCGACTTTTACGACCGCCTCAAAAGCATCAGCCGCGGCTATGCCAGCTTTGATTACGAGCAGATTGGCCTTCGCGAAGGCGATCTTGTGAAGATGAACATCCTTGTCAACAACGAGCCGGTCGATGCGCTCTCGCTGATCGTGCATTCGGGCGTCGCCGAGGAGCGGGGCAGGGGCATGTGCGAGCGGTTGAAGGACCTGATCCCGCGCCATCTGTTCAAAATTCCCGTGCAGGCGGCGATTGGCGGCAAGATTATCGCGCGCGAGACGATTTCGGCAATGCGTAAGGATGTGACCGCGAAATGTTATGGTGGCGACATCAGCCGCAAGAAGAAACTGCTAGAAAAGCAGAAAAAAGGTAAAGCGAAAATGCGCGAATACGGGAATGTGAGCATCCCGCAGGAAGCCTTTATCGCTGCGCTACGGATGGGCGAAGAGTAGCTCGAGGGCCGCGATTTTTTGGCCATTAGCGAGCGAGTAGCAGGCGCGTAGCGGGCCATCATTACAAACGAACCGCGCGTATGCGCCCTACGCAAAATGGGGCGTAACCCCCATAGATTACGCTGCATCGTCATGAGAAACGACTTCAGTCACGTGAATGCGCATGCGCGTTCGCTCAATAAAGCTCGCAAACCATTGCGGGGCTGAAAATACAAAGGAACTGCTCATGATGCATCGTAAAACCGAACTGAAATCGAATTTGACCAAAGCGCGCTGGCTTGCGCTTGCCGGGGTTGCGAGCATCGCCAGCATTGGCGCGTTGAGCGTTCCAGAACCCGCCCGCGCCGATGATTGCCTGCTCGATACCAGCGGTGATGGAAATGCAGACAGCAATGTCGACACTGATCTTGACGCAAATTCCGATGGAGTGGACACACAATTGGCTTGTGGCGCAGGCGCTGAAGCCACTGGCTCCGGCTCCACAGCGATTGGTTCTGACTCAATCGCGTCTGTTGCCGCTTCAACCGCGATAGGCCGCGTTGCAGAGGCAACGGGAATTAGCTCAGTTGCTGTTGGCTTTGACGCTCAGGCGACAAATGAAGATACGACGGCAGTGGGCCGGACTGCTGTCGCATCAGGGCTCCAATCTACGGCAATTGGGCGCGGCGCTCAGGCGACAGGAGAAGAAACGACGGCAGTGGGCTGGTTAGCTTTCGCCTCAGGGACCGGAGCCACTTCAGTTGGCGCCAATGCTGTTGCAGATGGTGATTTCTCCAGTGCCTTTGGCGGCAAAGCCACTGCCAGGGGGCTGCGCTCTTCAGCTATTGGTAGACTCTCGGACGCGACGGCGACTGATTCCACGGCACTTGGGCACAACGCTCAGGCAACTGGCTTTCAATCTAACGCATTGGGGCAGGGGTCAACCGCCAGCGGGATCGCAGCGATCGCGCTTGGGCATGCCACCGATGCTACTGGCGACCGCTCAATTGCGATTGGCGGCAATAGCAGCGATGCCAATAATGATGGAGCTCAAGCAACTTCTGACGGTGCGATTGCATTGGGCGCGGATGCTGCAGCGAGCGGCGTGAACAGCTTTGCCGGGGGTACGGCGGCGAGCGCGGCCGGCGGCGCGTCAATTGCGATTGGCGGCGATGCGGGTGATGCGGATACGCTGGGCTCGCAAGCGTTGGCTGATGGCGCATCGGCTTTCGGTGCGGATAGTTTAGCGCAAGGCATCAACTCGACCGCGCTTGGTATCAATACGCAGGCCTTGGGACAGAGCGCCACGGCGATTGGTGTGGGTGCTGAAGCTCTGGCGAACACCTCGACAGCGGTTGGCCTCAACACGCAGACAAACTCGCCGGGCGGAACCGCCATTGGCACGAACGCGCGCACCGATGCGGGCCGCGGGACT
>CALLIO010000068.1 GCA_938009055.1 uncultured Altererythrobacter sp. | reverse complement strand
GGACGGTTTCACCTTCGATGGCGGGCCGACCGTTGTCACTGATCCAGATTGCCTGCGTGAGCTATGGCAGCTCACCGGTCACAAGATGGAAGACGATGTCGAGCTGATGAAGGTTATGCCCTTCTACCGGCTCAACTGGCCTGACGGCACCAATTTCAACTATTCGAACGATCCGGCCGAGCTGGATGACGAGATTGCCAAGCTCGATCCGGCAGATGTCGCGGGCTATCAGGACTTTCTCGACTATTCCGCCGGGGTTTACGAAGAAGGCTATGTGAAGCTGGGGCATGTACCCTTCCTCGACTTCAAATCGATGCTCAAAGCCGCGCCCGCACTGGCGAAAAAGCAAGCATGGCGCAGCGTGTATTCGATGGTATCGAGCTTTGTGAAGAGCGACAAATTGCGCGAGGCGCTGTCGTTCCACACGCTGCTTGTGGGCGGTAATCCGTTCAAAACGTCCGCGATCTACACGCTGATCCATAAGCTTGAGAAAGATGGCGGCGTGTGGTGGACCAGAGGCGGCACCAATCGCCTGATCGCCGGCATGATCCGCCATTTTGAGCGGATCGGCGGCACGATGCGCGTGGGCGATCCGGTGGTGCAGGTCCACACGGTCGGCGCGCATGCCACAGAAGTGGAAACCCAAAGCGGCTTCAAACAGCGTTTTGACGCGGTCGCCAGCAATGCCGACATTATGCATTCTTATCGCGATCTTTTATCAGAATCGAAGCGCGGCAAGGACAATGCAAAAGCGCTTGCGAAAAAGACTTACAGCCCTTCGCTCTTTGTCGTCCATTTCGGGCTAGAGGGCACATGGCCGGGTATTGCCCATCACATGATTTTGTTCGGGCCGCGCTATAAGGGCCTGCTCGATGACATTTACGATCACGGCGTCCTGCCGCAGGATTTCTCGATCTATCTGCATCATCCCACCGTCACTGATCCCAGCATGGCGCCAAAGGGTAAGAGCACATTTTACGCGCTCGTCCCCGTTGCCCATATGGGCAAGATGCCGATTGACTGGGATGAAGTTGGCCCCGTTTTGGAGCAACGCATTTTGGACGAGATTGGCCGCCGCTTGATCCCCGACATTCACGACCGGATCGTGACCAAATTTCACTATGCGCCCAAGGATTTCAGTCAGGACCTGAACGCGCATTTGGGCAGTGCGTTCAGTCTGGAGCCTGTGCTCACCCAAAGCGCATGGTTCCGCGGCCACAACCGCGATGATGTGATCGACAATTTCTATCTGGTTGGTGCTGGCACGCATCCGGGCGCCGGTATTCCCGGCGTTGTCGGCAGCGCGAAAGCAACAGCAGGCTTGATGCTCAAGGATTTGGTCGTCAGTAAAGAGGGATGATCCACACAGCCCTCATATCGTTGCTCGCTCCTGCACTTCTTATGGCAGGCGCAGCGGAAATTGGCCCATCCAAATTGGTCGACGCCGAACACCAACATGTATGGCGTCTGGTGCTCGATAACGAATCCGGCTCAGCATATCTCGACGTCAATTGGGAAAGCACGGTTGAGCATGACGGCAGAACCTATCCGGTCAAATTGATGCGCAACACGCTTGCGTCGGGGAGCGAAGAGGTCAATTTTGACATGACGGTCGCATTTGATTGTGAAGGCAAACAAATGGCGATAGTCAAAGCTTGGATGCCCAACGCGAACATCAGTGAAGATGATCTGGTCATCGCGGACGAGATGACCTTTGATCTCGCGCTGACCCCGCCAAGCGAGGAAGATTTGATCATTATCAGCGCTGGTTGCGATGGCTGACGAAGCTAAGCCGATGAAACGCGCAGGGAACAGCGGGCTTGATGCCGAAGGATTTGGCCGTCAGTAAAGAGGGATGAGAACGTCTCTAAGTCTGATCGCACTTATAGCTCTACTACTAACGGCATGTTCGCAGTCAGACACCCGTAGCGATCTTCCCTACTTAGTTTTGGGGGCCGATAACGAGGATCGAACCTACATTTTGGATACCGCGTCATATCACGTCGTTTCCCCGATTGCGCCGCCAAGACACAAAACCGCGACTGTGATTTTGCGCAGGGAAAGCGGGCATACCGAGGTTGCCCACGTATCCATCAAATGTGAAACTGGCGAATGGCGACAAGGTGCGTTTGACAGTGATCGCGACAAACCGATTGTAATCCCCCAGCATTGGGAAGGCTACAAACCAGACCCGGTGAGCAATGAGCACCCAATTCATCGAGTAATTGAAGAAAGATGCAAAGCCCAATGAAACGCCTCGCTGTCTATTGCGGTTCAGCCACACCTGAAGACCCGCGCTATATCGACTGCGCGCGCGAAGTCGGCGCGGCATTGGCCCAGCGCGGCATTGGCGTTGTCTATGGCGGCGGGCGGCTCGGACTGATGGGCGCAGTGGCCTCCGCAGCGCTCGAAGCAGGCGGCGAGGTTATCGGCGTAATCCCCGAAGCACTTGCCGGATCAGAGGTTGCCAATCACGATTGCAGCGAGCTTCACACCGTTACCGGCATGCATCAGCGCAAACAGATGTTCACCGATCTGTCCGACGGTTTCGTCACTATTCCAGGCGGCGTCGGCACAATGGACGAATTGTGGGAAGCGATGAGCTGGGCGCAATTGGGCTATCACACCAAGCCAGTGGGCCTACTCAATGCAATGGGATTTTACGACGACTTGATTGCTTTCAATAAAACTATGGCAGAAGTGGGCTTTGTGCGGCCTGCACACCAATCGATTCTTATTTCCGCCGAATCGATAGATGCGCTATTGGATAAAATGACTGGTTATCAGCCACACACGCCGATCTTCCAGATGAACGCCAAGGAATTGTGAAAGCGCATTTGTGAACGC
>CALLIO010000067.1 GCA_938009055.1 uncultured Altererythrobacter sp. | reverse complement strand
AAGGCCAATGTGTTCGGCTCTGCCGCCTTTGTCGGCTGGTACAACGGTCATCCCCAGTTTGCCGAGCTTGCCCCTGATCTTTCCGGCAAGCACGCGGTCGTGATCGGTATGGGCAATGTCGCGCTCGATGTGGCGCGGATCTTGTCCAAGACCGAGGCCGAGTTTGAGGGCGCAGATATCGTTGCCCACGCGCTCGACGCCTTGCGCGAAGCTCAGCCTGAAACGATCACGATTGTCGGGCGACGCGGCCCGCATCAGATTATGATGACGCCCAAGGAATTGGGCGAGCTTGGCGCGCTGGAGCGCGCTTCTCCTCGGGTTGACCGCGATGATTTGCCCGAGGAGGCTGAGGACGCGCTACTCGAGCCGGGCCTGCGCAAATCGGTCAATCATTTGCGTAGTTTTGCTGCCATCCCTGAAGAGATGCATGCCGAAAAACCCATCGAAGTGCATTTCGATATGTTCGCCTCTCCCACCGAGATTATCGGCGAGGATAAAGCCTCAGCTGTCCGGGTCGAGCGCACCAAGGTAGAGGCCGGACGCGCGATCGGCACAGGCGAGTTTTACGACATTCCCGCCGATCTGGTGGTGGCCTGCATCGGCTATCGCTCCTCCCCCATCCCTGATGTGCCCTTCGATGAACGCATGGGCCGCTTCGCCAATGACGAGGGGCGCATATTGCCCGGCATTTACTGCGTTGGCTGGGCGCGGCGCGGGCCGACCGGCACGATCGGCACCAACCGGCCCGATGGCTACGGCGTGGTCGAATTGATCGGCGCAGATGCAGACAGCGGCGTTCTGGGCCGCGCTGGCAAGGCGGGGCGCGAGGGTTTTGACGCGCTCGCCTCAGCGCGCAATCTCGACATTGTCACCTTTCAGGACTGGAAGAAAATCGAGGAAGCCGAAGCGCAGGCTGCCCGCGATGGCGCCCCGCGCGAAAAATTTGTCGATGTCGAAAGCATGGTGAAGGCCGCGCACTAGGCTTTGGCCTTACAATTGCGATCAACCATCACCATATTGCCATTACGTCGCTGCGGCGCACTGGCCGCAGCTCTGTCTGACGGTGCCTCTTTACAATCGAAATTCATTTGATTGGTTTTCTTGAGGCAGGAATGGCGATCACCAAGTTCGGATGTTTGACAGACCGACATGCGTGATTTGCACAGGTAGCCTAAAAATGGCCGCCTAGACCTCAAAGATCGGACGACAAATGGCCAAATCACAACGCAAATCAAAGCGCGAACTCCGCAAGCCTAAGGCTGTCAAAGTCAAAACCAACGCGTCAAATCCATCCCAGAAAGCGGGCGTTGTCTCTGGGCTTGAACATATGAAATCGGGGCGCGGTAAGTAGCCGGAGATGACCAGGCCAAAAGCCGCGACATGCCGTGCTGAACAAGCAAGGCAAATCGAAGTTTCAAAGAACCACCCTTTATCCAATCGACGCATAATTGCTGCGAAGGCTGCTTATGCATGGGAAAAAGAGGCGCTATTGGCAGAAGAGCGTGAGTCAGATGGTCCCAATCATCTAAGCAAACAAGACGCTGCTATCGCGCAAGAATTTGCCGATGATGCACTTGTCGGAAAGCGCAAGGATGGCAGTTAGATATTTCATCGTAATCGGCCTCTTAGTGCTGTTGGCGATATTGCTGACTATTTTGGGCACAGGGCTGTTTCGATATTTGAAATCAATCCGGAAAGATTGAAAGCGCGTCTATTCGCGCGCAGCTTAGTCGCGATCCATTTCGATCAAATAGGGTGCAACGAAGCCAGAATAAGCGTCCTTGCGCGACTGCGGCAAATCTTTCCATCCGGTGATTGCACTACGGCAATTGGCTGTTCCGCATGAACATGGGCCCGGGAAATATTCTATGCGGTAATTGCGCATTGCATAATCATAAGTCGCCTCATGCCCGGCCTGGATATTCTGCAATGCGACAATATCATGGCCGCCCGAAGCATTAATGCTAATCCCGCAATTGGGATCGCAGGAATGATTAAACTTTGATCCCAATCCCTTGTGAAAACCGAAGCTGCTCTTGCCGATTTGCGAGGCATGCGAATGGTTCTTGATCGGGGTGTTATCAAGCACGCCTACATATAGAGTATCACCGCGTTCAAACGATCGTAGGGCAAAGATGCCGTGGCCGCGGCCCGGTGTATCGCGCTGCTCAATAAGTTCCTTCATATGAGTTTCCTTGTGGAAGTGGAGATTGGGCAAGAGAGACCAATGGCCGCAGGGTATTGCGCGACACCAAGCTTTCGCCGGGCGTCTCTGAGGGCTTCTTCGCAATCGTTGATTAATTCGCGTTCGACAAAGGCAGGCTTGGCGAGCGCAGCTTTCATCAATGCAATCTGGTGATCATGCAGCAATTTGTTGAAGTTCAATCCGCGTCTCCCCCAATGCGGGAGCGCAATTGTCTCTCAGCCGAAGGGGCGCACAAAAGTGCCCTCCGGTTTTTTGAATATGGTGACTGCCCTAGTGATTTACAAGCCGGTCACAATCCCTGCGATAGACGCCTTGCCGCCTACCCCAGCCATTCCTTTAGCGCCGCGTTAAACTCATCGGGTACATCTTGCTGAACCCAATGCGAGGCATGGGGAAAGCGCTTAACCGTCAAATCGCTGACATAATCCTCTGTCCCGTCAAGGCAGCGGATATCAATCGCCACATCTTGCTCCCCCCACAGGATCAGCGTGGGCACATCCACCGCGGCGTCGCCCAATTTGTCGCTATCCGAGCGGCGCAGCAATGCGCGATAATAGTTGAACATTGCCGTCAGCGCGCCGGGCTGATTGGCCGCGCGGGAATAGATCGCGCGCGTCTCGGCTGAAAAATTCTCCGGAAAGCAGCTGGTCTTGGCAAACAATTCGCCGATCCGCGTTCCATTGCTGCGCCCCAACAGCTTTTCGGGCAGCCAAGGCAATTGGAAAAAGAGGATATACCAGCTCTTTTTCAGCTGGTGCCACCGCTTGATCTCG
>CALLIO010000066.1 GCA_938009055.1 uncultured Altererythrobacter sp. | reverse complement strand
TTCTGCCGTGGCAGCACTTTCTGCCTCGCTGCAAGCGGCCAATGCGAAAAACGCCACCAAACATCCACCAATTGTCTTTTTCACGCTTCTTTCCTCAAAAATTGGAGCTTAAACCACCAGCCCAATCGGGCTTTCGATCAGCTTGCGCAACGCGTCGAGCAGTTGCGCGCCATCTGCGCCGTCAATTGCGCGGTGATCGAAACTGCCCGTCACGCTCATCACAGTCGCGACTTGAAGCTCGCCATCGACCACATAGGGGCGCTGTTCGCCCGCGCCAACGGCCAGAATCATACCTTGCGGCGGATTGATCACGGCATCGAAGTTCTTGGTACCGAACATGCCGAGGTTAGAAAGTGAGGCAGTGCCGCCCTGATATTCATGCGGTTTCAGCTTGCCATCGCGCGCCTTGCCTGCAAGCTCCTTCATCTCGGTCGAGATTGCGGCCAAACTCTTGGTATCCGCGCTCGTTACAATCGGAGTGATGAGGCCAGACGGTGCAGCGACGGCCACAGAAATGTCAGCACGGCTGTATTGATGCAGCATATCGCCTTGGAAGCTTACATTGCAGCTGGGCACTTTGACCAGCGCGCGGGCAAGCGCCTTGATCAGCAGATCATTGACCGACAGTTTGACGCCGTCTGCTTCCAGCTCGGCATTTATTTGCTTGCGCAGGTCGAGCAGCGGATCGAGCCGGATATCAACGGTGAGATAGATATGCGGAACGGTCTGTTTCGCCTCGGTCAGGCGGCGGGCGACGACCTTCTTCACATTGTTGAGTTTGACCGCTTCATAGGGGGCATCGCCATCGCTTGGGATTGCGGCGGCAGCAGCTGTTGCAGTTGCGGCGGGCGCTGCGGCAGGTGCGCCCGCTTCCGCATTCTCAACATCGGACTTCACGATCCGGCCGCCCGGTCCGCTTCCGGTGATGGTGCTCAGGTCGAGACCCTTTTGCTCAGCGATACGTTTCGCGAGTGGCGAGGCTTTGACGCGCGGGCCGGTGGTTGCTGGCGCCGACGCAGCGGGCGCGGGTGCCGGAGTGGCTGCAGTGGCCCCTGCCCCAGCACCGTTCGCAATCGCTTCTTCGACATCACCCTTGGTGATTTTGCCTTTGGGGCCGGTGCCTGAAAGGGTGGAAAGGTCGACCCCTTCCGCCTCGGCCAATTTGCGCGCTGTTGGCGTTGCTGCAGGCCCGTCCTTAGCGGGAGCTGGGGCTGGTGCCGGCGCAGGAGCCGGAGCAGGCTCAGCAGGAGCCGTGTCCGCAGCCGCCGCAGCAGGCGCACTAACGTCGCCAATATCCTCGCCATCTTCGGCCAGTATTGCGATCACCGCACCAACGGCGACATTTTCGGTTCCTTGTTCCACCAGAATGGAGGCGATGGTGCCTTCATCCACAGCTTCAAATTCCATCGTCGCCTTATCAGTTTCGATCTCGGCCATGATATCGCCGGATGAAACCTGATCCCCAACTTTGACCAGCCACTTGGCCAGCGTCCCCTCTTCCATCGTGGGTGACAAAGCGGGCATTTTGAGTTCGATAGACATTTTTCTGGCAATATTCCTTGGCGCGTTACGTTACGGCTTAGTGCTCGTCTGGCTCTGACGAATTTCACCGCGTCGGGCAAGCATCTTGCGAAGAATACGATTTCAGCCGATACTTCATTTTGATGGGGGTCCGGTCGAATGCGCGTATTTCTGGTTGTGATGGATGATACTGACGAGGCGAAAGCCGCGATCCGCTTTGCGGCACGGCGCGCGGCTGCGCTTGATGGTGCGGTGCATATTCTGGCGGTGACCCCGCAGCAAAATGTCAGCGCTTTTGGCGGAGTTCAGGCCACGATTGAGCAGGAAGCGCGCGACCGGGTGGAAATGCTGGCGCATGGCGCGGCGGGCAATCTGTTCGATGAAAGCGGGATTATGCCCGCAATCTCGGTCAGGATCGGCAGCAGCGCCAAGATTGTGAACGAATTTCTTAGCGAGCATGACGAGGTGGGCGCGCTTGTTTTGGGGGCCGCTGATGCGGGCAATCCCGGGCCATTGGTCAGCCATTTCTCCAGCCATGCCGGAAGCCTGCCTTGCCCGCTCTATATCATTCCAGGCACTTACGAGGAGGCAGAAGGCGCGGAATAATCAGCGTTTTCGCTTGCGCCCTTGATGCCGGATATTGGCCGGGCGTCCGCGTTTGCCGGCGACGAATTTGCCCTTGCGGCGCGGGACAGGTCGCCCGCGCGGTTCGATTGCATTACCGTCTGAATCGACCGGCACGAATTTGAGCGATCCGGTCAGCGCATTGGCCTCTGCCAGCTTGAGTTTGAGCTGATCACCGCTGGCATATCGTGTGCCGCTATCCTCGCCAATCAGTGCATGCGCCGTCTCGTCATAGCGGAAGCGCTCGCGGCCAAGGGTTGAGACGGGCACCAAACCATCGCCGCCCATGCCGAGGATTGTGGCGAAGAAGCCAAAACTCTGCACGCCGGTGATCCGGCATTGGAAAACATCGCCCACTTTTGCTGAAAGCCATGCCGCAACATAACGATCAATCGTGTCGCGCTCTGCCTCCATTGCGCGCCTTTCGGTTTGCGAGATGGCATCGCAGATTTGCTGTAGGGAAGCGCGATCAGGCTCGGAAAGGCCAGAGGTCTTAGGGACATCTCGACCTGTCTGGGGGTTATCTAGCTGGTAAGCATCGACCAATGCGCGGTGCACCAAAAGGTCGGAATAGCGCCGTATGGGCGAGGTGAAATGCGCATAAGAGCCAAGCGAGAGGCCGAAATGGCCAGCATTGGCGGGGCCGTAATAAGCCTGCGTCTGGCTGCGTAGCACGGCTTCCATCGTTAGTTGCTTTTCAGCCTCATCCTCAATTGAGGCAAGCATATGATTGAAAAGGCTCGGCTTAATCACTTGACCAAGCGCAAGCTTGCGACCCATCGTGGCGAGATATTCGCGCAAGGCAATCAGCTTCTCTCGGCTCGGGCTTTCATGCACGCGGTAGACAACAGGCGCCGCTTTCGCCTCCAGCGCTTTCGCCGCCGCGACATTGGCTGCGATCATAAAGTCTTCGACCACGCGGTGCGCATCCAAACGTTCGCGAACAGCGATTTCCTCGATTTGTCCCGCATCGTTCAAGACAACGCGGCGTTCGGGAATTTCGAGATTGAGCGGATCGCGCGCAGCCCGCGCTTTTGCCAGCGCCTCCCATGCGGCCCACAAATGCGTCAGATGATCGGGCGCATCGCCCTCAACAATCGCCGCCTGCGCTTCTTCATAGGCGTGGTTATGCGCAATCCGTACCTTAGCGCGGGTGAAGTGGAAACTGCCAATCTTACCCTCGGCTGAGATATGCAGATGGCAAGCCATTGCCGCGCGGTCCGCACCCTCTTTGAGCGAACACACTTCAGTGGAGAGAATCTCAGGCAGCATCGGCACAACGCGGTCGGGGAAATAAACCGAATTGCCGCGCTTCCTCGCCTCGCGATCCACCGCACTGCCGGGCCGAACATAATAGGACACATCGGCAATCGCGACGAGAGCGTTGAACCCGCCCTTACCATCTGGCTCTGCCCAGATCGCATCATCATGATCGCGCGCATCGGCCGGATCAATCGCGACAATTGGAAGATGGGTAAGGTCTTCGCGCGTCTCGTCCAGAGGCAAATCGGCGGCAGCCTCTGCTGCGTCGAGCGCTTCGGATGGAAAAGAATGGGGAATGCCATGCTTGGCAATGGCTATCAGGCTAAAGCTTTTGGGGGCAAGCGGGTCGCCAACCACTTCAATCACTTTGACGGCAGAACGGGCCGAGCGCCCTGTACTCTCCGCGATGACCAATTGGCCTTCCTCAGCGCCCGCCAAATCCGAAATCGGTGAGGAATTGCGTACGCGTTTATCGACAGGAGCCAGCCATGCCTTGCCCGATCCATCGAGCTCAACCACGCCCATCAGCCCTTCGGTGCGCGCCGGCAGCTTCTTCATCACATGCGCGCGCCAACCGCTCTCAAGTTCTTCGGTGCGCGCCAGAATACGGTCACCCACTTTGAGTGCCGGGAAAGCGCGGCCACTCTTGGGTTTTTTGCTTTCGCGCACGTCCAAGCGCGGCGGATCGCCGGGCGCTTCATCCGACCAATTGTCAGGGATTGCGACGGGCTCGCCATCCTCGATCTCAACCACGCGCAGAACAGTGACTTTGGGAACGCCGCCCATCCGATGGTAAGCGGTTTTTCTGCCATCGATCAGGCCTTCTTCGGCCATGTCTTTAAGCATGCGCTTGAGCGCGATCTTTTCCTGACCTTTTAGACCGAACTCTTTCGAGATTTCGCGCTTTCCAGCGGGGCCATCGGCTTTCTGGATAAACTCAAGAATTTGCTCACGCGAAGGCAGGCCCAAGGGGCGCCGCGACGGTCCACTTTTGTGCGGGCGTTTGGCCAATTAATAGGCCCGCGCGAGGAGAATACGTTCAACAGCCGGATCGCCGGTAAAGATGCAGGGGCCATCAGCCGAAGCTGCGCCAATTGGCACATTGCGAATGGTGAGCTTGTGCTCTTTCAAAGTTTCGACGACTTTCTCCAGCGCATCGCCGGTTGGCTTGGACCATTGAACCTCGACCCAGCCGGGGTATTTTTCGCCGCTGCTGTAGAATTTGGCGACGTCTTCCAGCGAACCCACATTGCGAGTGATATTGGCATCGCGGCGCTCTGCCGCTTCGTTGAAGAGCGCGTGCTGAATGTCTTCGAGCATGGCGCTGATGCCAGCGGCTGCTTCAGCGCGCGTTGGCGTTGCGAAATTGGCCTTGCCAGTTTCCGCATTCCACAATTGATCGCGCCGGATCAGGCTGACGACGCCCGCTTCCATGTCGCGGCTGCCGACCTCGATGATGACCGGTGCGCCCTTGCGCACATAGTCCCAACGCTTGCCAGCGGCTTTTCCGGGCCGCGTATCGAGCAGCACCCGCACGCGTTCGCCCAAGGCTGATTGCTGAGCGATTTGACCGCGCAGTTCCTCGCAATAGGCGGTGAGCGTGGCGTCAGCATCTTCATCTTTGCCGCGCAGCATCGGTAAGATCACGACTTGCTGCGGCGCGATGGCAGGCGGAACGCGCAAGCCATCATCATCGCCATGAGTCATAATTACCCCGCCAATCATGCGGGTGGAAACGCCCCAGCTGGTAGTGTGGCAATGGGTTTCCTTGCCCTCGCGTGATTGGAAAGTGATACCCGCAGCTTCGGCAAAATTTGTGCCGAGATAATGCGAAGTGCCCGCCTGCAGCGCCTTGCCATCCTGCATCATCGCTTCGATCGACCATGTTTCAACTGCACCGGGGAAACGCTCGTTCTCGGGCTTCTCGCCAGTCACAACAGGCATGGCCAAATCTTCCTCGGCACAGGCGCGATACATTTCCAGCGCACGCTGCGTTTCGGTCAGAGCATCTTCCTCGTTTTCATGCGCCGTATGCCCCTCTTGCCACAGAAATTCGCTGGTACGCAGGAACATCCGCGTGCGCATTTCCCAGCGCACAACATTGGCCCATTGATTGGTCAGTAGAGGCAGATCGCGCCAGCTTTGCACCCAGCGCGCCATTGCATCGCCGATAATGGTTTCTGATGTTGGCCGCACGACCAAAG
>CALLIO010000065.1 GCA_938009055.1 uncultured Altererythrobacter sp. | reverse complement strand
AGCACGCCGAGGTGAATGCATCGGCTGTGGGGGCCTTGTTTCAAGACATTGTCACGACACCGGGTTCTGAGATCGTTTGGAGCTTTGCCCATCGCGGCCGCGCAGGTGTTGACCGGATCCGGGTTGAGATGGGCGCGCCGGGCAGTTCGCTGGCCAATCAGGGCACATTTTCAACCGGCAATACGTCGTGGAGTGTCTACACCGGAACCTATGTTGTGCCTGCCGGTCAGACCAGCACTCGCTTTCAGTTTCGCGCGATCAGCACGGCCGCCAACAGCGCCACCGTGGGCAATTTCATTGATGCTGTCGTGATCGCGCCCTTGTGCGATTATGGCGATGCACCCTCAACCTTCTCGGTTCTGCGCGCTGACAATGGAGCCGCGCACCGGATCAGCGCTGGCGCATTTCTTGGCTCCAGCGCGGATGCAGAGACGGATGGTCAGCCAAGCACCTTGTCCAATGGCGATGACAATGACGGCAGCGACGATGAAAACGGGGTTCGCTTTGGCCTTGGCACCAGTAGCGAGCTGATCCGTTTTGCCAGCAACCCATTGGAAGTGACCGCGACGGCTGCCGGCTATGTCAATGTGTGGGTCGACTACGATGGAAATGGCAGTTGGAGCGCAGCGGAACGAGTCATCGCCGATACGGCGGTAAGCGCTGGCACGCAGACATTGTTCTTCACCGTGCCTGCCACCGCGACATTGGGCGTGCGCCATGCGCGGGTGCGCTATTCTACCGACAATCCTTCCGGCACGCTTGGCCCGGGTGGTGATTGGGGCAATGGCGAAGTCGAGGATACAAGGATCACAATCATCGGTCAGGCTGTCTTGTCGATCGCGAAAAGCTCTGCCCCCTTTGTCGATAGCGGCGCGCCAGCATCGGCGCAGTTTCACATCCCCGGTAATGAAGTGCTCTACACCATCGATGTGACCAATATCGGCGAGGGTTCGGCTGATAATGACAGCGTTTTCGTGTTCGATACGCTGCCGGACGAGGCGATCTTTTTCAACGGCGATGCCAATGGCGCAGGGGCGGGCAGCGACCGGGTGATCTTCAGCCATTCGGGTTCGGGCCTGACATTTGATCCTGTGAGTGACGTGCGCTTTTCCGATAGCGCAAGCGAACCGGCGAGCTTTCTTGACTGTAACTATCCAGCGTCCAGCGGATATGACGATGCAATCACTTATGTTTGCTTCAATCCCAAGGGCATATTCCAGAGCGGAACGCCCAATCCCAGCTTTCAATTGCAATTCCGCGCGCAGATCAAATAGCGCAAAACACGCTTGCAATGCGCGCGCGAAACGCTAATGCGCGCTGTCCCGCTTATTGCGGGCATCCCACGCGGGAGAAGGCATTTGCCTTTGTTAGACCGCTTAACATGAAGGCGAGGCCCACAAAGCCCGCCTGACAGTGTGAAAGGAGGCCAATACCATGGCCAAGAAGATTGAAGGCTATATCAAGCTGCAAGTGCCCGCGGGCACTGCAAACCCGTCACCGCCAATCGGCCCTGCTTTGGGTCAGCGCGGCGTCAACATCATGGAATTCTGTAAGGCGTTTAACGCGGCTACTCAGGACCTTGAGAAGAACGCTCCGATCCCTACGACCATCACAGTCTATGCGGATCGTTCGTTCAGCTTCACCACGAAAACCCCGCCAGCCAGCTACTATCTAAAGAAAGCGGCCAAGGTGAAAAAGGGTTCGGGCGAACCAAACAAGGACAAGGTTGGCAAAATTTCGCGCAGCCAGCTGAAAGAAATCGCAGAGGCCAAAATGAAAGACCTCAACGCGAATGATATCGATCAGGCCATAAAAATCATCGAAGGCTCCGCGCAGTCGATGGGCCTTGAGGTGGAGGGCTGATCCAATGGCAAAACTGAACAAAAAGCAAAAAGCATTCGCCGAGCTCGACCGCGAGAAAACCTACACGGTTGAAGAAGCCATCGCGACATTGCGCGAGCACACATCGAAGAAGTTTGACGAAACCGTTGAACTGGCGATCAATCTGGGTGTCGATCCACGCCACGCTGACCAAATGGTTCGCGGCATGATCTCGCTCCCAGCTGGCACAGGCAAGGACGTGAAGGTCGCTGTGTTCGCCAAGGGCGACAATGCTGACAAGGCGACCGCTGCTGGCGCTGACAAGGTTGGCGCAGAAGATTTGATGGAAGACATGCAGGCGGGCAATCTCGATTATGACCGCGTGATCGCAACCCCTGATATGATGGGCGTTGTGGGCCGTCTTGGTAAGGTGCTTGGTCCCAAAGGCCTGATGCCGAACCCTAAGCTTGGCACTGTCACTCCTAACGTGGAACAAGCCGTTAAGGACGCCAAAGGCGGACAGGTTGAGTTTCGCGTTGAGAAGATGGGCATCATCCATACCGGCATTGGAAAAATGTCGTTCAAGGATGCTGACATCAAAGCGAATTTCGACGCGCTGACTCAAGCGATCGTGAAGGCCAAGCCTTCAGGCGCGAAGGGCAAATATGTGAAGAAAATCTCTCTCACATCGACGATGGGGCCTGGCCTCAAGATCGACTTTGCCGAGGTTGAAGGGGCGTAATTTTCGCTCACGGTTAGCTCGCTGCGCTCGCACCTGCGCGGGCGCGGCCTAACCGGCCGGCGGGCAGTCGCCCTAGCGGTTCCTTCGGAACCGAAATGCGAAACAAATGAGGGGCTGGGGGCGAGAGCTTCCAGCCCTTTTTCTATGCGTCTTGCGTTTCTATGCGCTTCAATTGCCGTGAATAGACCCAGCCAATACCGATCAGGCTGAAGCCCAGTGCCATAAAGCTCGCGATGCGCAGCAATCCGTCGAGCACGGCGGCATCGATCAGGAACACTTTCACCACCGCGATCAGCATCAACACCAGCGATCCGATCCGCCAGCTGCGTTGTTTGCGAACCGAACCCCACCATAAGAAGCCAAGCGCCAGCACAATGCCGAGCAGCGAGATTTGCAGGCTCTCGGTTTGCGAAATTGCGGTCGAGGTAAGGACTGAGCCGGCGAAGACTTGCCGCAGCAAGGAATAGCCGAGCAAAGACAGCAGCCCCATAGTCACGGCATCGGCACATAAGCGCACCAGCCTTGGCCGATCCTCCCATTGCTCCAGCGCTAGCCAGATGCCCGCAATGGCGGTGCCATAAGCGAGCAGCAGCCAGTTCGCTATCGGTGTGGGCCCAACATGCTGCACGCTCACAAGCGGATTGTGCAGGACCAGAGTGAACCAAATGAAATGGGCCAGCGACAATACGATCAGGCCAAAGCACACCAGTCTGCCAATATGCTTGGGGAGGACCCGCGATGCGCCAAAAGCAGCCATCACCAACAATGCCTGCCACACGGACCGTTCTGCCATGCCGAAATGCTCAAATTGCAGCAGCGAAGTGATGGCGAAGATTTGCTTGTATAGACTGTGGAGCGTGATGCTTCCCAGCAGGCCAAGGCCAAGCGCTGCAGCCGCGACAAATTCCATGCGCTCACCGCGCCCTTTCCACATCAGCACCGCTAGAACAGCGCCCAGCGGCGCGATCTTCAGCGCAATGTCCACATAGCCAACAGCCGAGGACGCCATAAACGGATCGCCAATCGTTGCTGCTGCGCCTGCGCTTACCCATTCGGCAATCGCTAACAGCGCCCAGAATCCGGCAAAGATGCCCGCGGTCGCCCATGCGGCGCGGCGCTCTGATTGCCACAGGAACAGCGCAATGGCTCCGCCCGCGACAATCCAGGCTTGTACATCGCTGATGACGCATTGCGAGATCGCGCCATAGATCAAGACGACGGATAGACCCTCGCCAAAGCTGCGCGAGACCTCGCTGCGGCCAATCCAGGCCATTGCGAGGAAGGGCAGGGCGCTCACGCCCCAACGGATCAGAGCACGCATGGTATCGAGCGGTGTCTCGTCCGGGCCCAATCGCAGGGCCTCGATCTGGAAATCGGGCGTTGAAGCGAGCGCCAAGAGCACGACTGCCGCGCTCACCCATGCTGCGATGGAAAGGGCCATTGCCTCGCGCGCTTTGTATAGCGCCACAAGCATTGCGGCGACCACTGCGGCCATGATTGGGGCAAGCCATGCAGGGGTGAGCAGCAGCAGGGCGCTGAACGCAAGGATTGCGGCAGGTGCGAGGGTGATCAGCGCGCGGCGTGTTTCACCTTCCTCGCCCCGCTTCCACGATATGGCGAATGCAGCAGCGGGGATCACCGCAAGGCCCGCCATGCAGGCAGCCATCACCGGTTCGCGCGGTAGCTCGCCCCAACCGCCGAACTTGGTGTAGATCATGAGGCCGGTGACGATGCTGACCGCGCTTAGCTGTCCCAGCTCAAGCATGGTCGCGCGGCCCAGCCAATGGTAGGCCAGCGGGACAAGCGCGAAGATCACCAATTGCGCAGCAGCGATGACCGCAAAGAATTGCGCATCGGGATCAGGCCAGATCAGCAGCAGCCATAGGCCTAGACCAGCAGCCACCAGCGCGCCTAGCCGCAATGCGGGATAGCGCCAGCCCAATGCGGTCAGCGCAGCGCCGATCAGCAGATAAAGCCCCCATGTGAGCGGCGCGAAGCCAGCATCATCGACCAGTACGGCCATCTGCAATGTTGCGACGGCGCCTGCGGCCAGTTTGGGTAGGCTTGGCCCGCCCTTCGAATGGAGGAAAGCGGGGAGGACCGTACCCAGAACCACCAGATAGATGCCAAGCGCTGCGAAATCTGAATTGCTCGACACGCCAGAGAACATCATCAAGGCGCCCCAGCCAAGGCCAAGCGCCAGCGCGGCATAGCCCATCCAGCTGCGGCCTTGCGCTTGTCCGGTCCAAGCCAATCCGCCTGCGACCAATGCCAAGTAGAAGGAAAGCAGCGGCACGTTTGCGGTGTCGCTATCGACCATCAAAGGCGCGGCGAATCCGCCGACAAGCCCGATCACCGCGCAAGGCAATCCGAACCGGAAGGAGAGCGCAATTGCGGCGGCTGTCACGGCAGCCAATCCCACAAAGGCGGCGCTTGCTCCGATCAATCCGTAAGCCGTGCCCGCTAGGTAAAAGGCACCGTATAGCGTGGCGAGACCAGCGCCCGCCAAGGCTTGGCGTACGCGCGGATCGCGCAATTTGTGCTCATAACGATAGGCTGCCTCTGCGCCGCCCAGCAGGCCAAGCCCGAAAATGAAGCTTAGCAATACCCGCACGAGCGGCGTGATGAGGCCAGCCTCAATCGCATAACGCACGAGGAAAATCCCTGCGATCGCTAGCGCAAATCCGCCTGCCCAGATCGGTAGCCGCCGTCCGAAAATGTCTTCAAAGTCGAAGGAGAAGCGCGAGGCTAGGCCGACATTTTGAGTTTCATACTCAGAACCTTCATATTCAGATGGCTCAGCCTCTTGCACCTGCACTTCGTCATCAGGGGCGGTATAGGCTGCCTCTTTAACCGGCTCTTGCTCCGCTAAGACGGGCTCAAGCTCTGGGGCAGGTTCGGCTTCAAGGGGCGCGTCCTCCACTTCGGGCTGTGCGGACAGTGGGTCTCTAACCTCTTCAGCGGCAACCTGATCCGGCTCTGGCGCGGGAACATCTGCGCTGTCATCACCCGTCTCGCCGCCGCGCAGTTTGATAAGCTCGAGCCGGAAAGACTCGATGGTGTTTTCAAGCCGCCGCTCGACCCGCTTGTGCTTGTCCCATTGGATAATGGCGACAATGCCCAGCACGATGATGAGAAATAATTCCATGCC
>CALLIO010000064.1 GCA_938009055.1 uncultured Altererythrobacter sp. | reverse complement strand
GGCACAGCGGCGGCAGGCGCGGGCGGATCCGTGCACGAAGGGGTCGGCGGCGCGCTCGGCAAGACCGGTTTTGCCTGGGCAACTTTTGAATGGGCCCGCAACCCATACTACATCCTCGTCGTCATCTACATCTTTGCGCCCTATTTCGCGCGCGAGATTATCGGGGCCGAATTGCTGGCAAGCGGAGAGTTGGAAGGGTTGGATCCTGAAACCGCGCGGCAAACTGCCAATGCGCGAGGGCAGGCAGCAATTGCCTCTGTTACCAAATGGGCCGGATTGATCGCCGCGCTGACCGCTCCGTTTCTGGGAGCCGCGCTTGATCGAGGCGGCCCGCGCAAGCCTATCGTAGGGATTATGCTGGGCACGATAGCTGTTATGTCGTGGCTGCTTTGGTATGCGATCCCGGGCGAAGAGGGCTTGCCAATAAGCGCGGTAATGCTGATCCTTGTGATCGCCTACGTCAGTTTCACCTATTCAGAAGTGACGCACAATTCCATGCTGACAGCGGCGGGCACCCCAGACCGTCTGCCGATGATATAGGGGCTGTCGCTGGGCATGGGCAATCTTGCCGCGGTGCTGATTTTTACCGCGCTGGTGCTTCTGTTTGTGCTGCCCGCAATGATTGCTTGGCCATTCGCCGGACCGCAGTTCGGGATTGATCTGGCGCGGTTCGAGCATTTGCGAATCGTTGGCCCGATTTGCGCGATCTGGTTGGCGGTCTTCTCCTTGCCCTTTTTCCTCTATGCCAAGGACCCCGGGATCAAAGGAGCAAGATGGATCAATGCCGTGCGAGAAGGTTCGACCAGCGTCCTACGCACTGTGCGCGAAGCGGCTAAATACCGACAACCGATGAAATTTTTGATCGCGCGCATGTTCTATGCTGACGGAATGGCGGCCCTGTTGGCGCTGAACGCGGTCTATGTCGCTTTGTTCCTTGAGTGGGGCTTGTTGGAGATGACCTGCATGGCGTTGTTCGCGTCGTTCTTTGCATTTTTGGGTGGCATTTTTGGCGGATGGCTGGATACGAGGGTAGGCGTTAAGGCAGCGCTCTTCATCGAGGTGATTGTCATGATCATCGGTTTTGGGCTGCAATTGTCGGTCTCGCAAGACAGCCTGCTGTTCGGTGTTTTCGCGAACTACCAAGTTTGGGATGGGCTCATCTTCCAAACCGCATCAGACATTGCGTATCTATCGATGGTGCCGGTCGTGGCGGTTGCCGCCACCGCAAGCATATCTTCAAGTCGTGCGATGCTGGTTACGCTTGCCCCGCAAGGGCGCAGCGGAGAATTCTTTGGCCTTTATGCGATTGCCGGAACGATCACGGTGTGGATGGGACCCTTGCTGGTCGAAGTGTTTACCAACGCTGCCAATAGCCAGCGGATCGGTATGGCATCGATCGTGATGCTGTTTGCAATCGGGCTGACTCTATTGGGGTTTGTGAAGGTAGAAAAATCGGAAGGGTAGATCGCTTCGGATTGGGCGGAAGCAGCTCTTGCGCTTGAGGTCGCATCCCATTTTCCTACTTTGCCTCTGGGTGCTAGGGGCTGCGAAACGCGCTCTTTGACATTTCCATACCCAAGCCCTTCGGCCCTGTTTTGGTTTTCGCCAAAGCGGGGTTTTCGTGCATTTGGGCCAGTGCCCTCTGCAAAACACATCTGCGTATGCACTTCATCAACTTGCGAAAAGTGCAAGTGAAAGCGAGCAGGCGAGAAAAAAGGGCCAGCCCATTCGCATGGACCGACCCTTTTCTAAGCTGGTTTTGGCAGGGTTTAGCTTGGGTAGACCCAAGTTGTTCCGCGCTCCAGATTTTCGCTGGCAAATGCCCAGTTCAGTTTGCCTTCGACAACCGCGTCGAGATAGGCAGGGCGGGCATTGCGGTGGTCGATGTAATAGGCATGCTCCCACACGTCGATCACTAGCAGCGGGTTGAAGCCGCTATCGGCCAAAGTGTCGCCATCGTGGGTTTCTTCGATCGAGAGCGCGCCGTCTTTCTCGGCGAGCCAGACCCAACCGCTGGCGAAGTGGCCCGCGCCGCGCGCTTTGAGTTGAGCTTTGAGTTCGTCCATCGAGCCGAACGCTGCGTCAATCTTGGCCGCAAGATCAGCCGAAGGCGCGCCGCCATCATTGCTCATCGAAAGCCAGTAGAAACCGTGGTTCCATGTTTGCGCGGCATTGTTGAACAGACCCTGGTCACTGCCGCGCGCAGCAGCCACAACAGCTTCGAGAGCAGCGCTGTCATGCGCAGTGCCTTCGATCGCGGCATTCATCTTGTCGATATAGGTCTTGTGATGCTTGCCATGGTGAAACGAGAGAGTTTCAGCAGAAATCACTTCGCCAAGATCAGCATAGGGCAGGTCGATGAGTGTGAAAGCCATGAGAATGTCCTCTTTGATTGGTTTGGGAGCGCTATAACCACAATGTGGAGACGCGGCAAAGGGCGTTCAAGAGCAATCGCTTGGCGAAAAGTGTTAGGCCGCTATTTGATTTCGTTTGAACGCTGCATCCTTGGCAAGCTGGGAATGCTCGACCCAAGTCGTGTGAACACCGCTCGAAATCTTGTGCGGCAAGCGGGCGCGGCAAATCGGACCCTTGGTGATGTCGCTGGCATCGAGAATTGCGAGCTGCGATTGGCCGGTATTCTCGTCGATCAGGAAGGTGACGAGATAGCCATCGTCTTCCGAAGCGGCATTGGCGCGCGGGACCATCGGGCTTTCGCTGGCGTAGACACCTTCGGGCAGCTGATAGACTTGTTCTTCCCCCGTCGCAGTATCGTGGCGAACATAGCCGTTGAAGAGGAACCAGCCGGGCCGCGTTGTGGTCGACCAGATGTAGCGCGAAGGTTTCATCAGATGCGCCGGATTAATCATGCCGAACTCGACAATCCGGTCCGACAAGCGCTCTTCCTTTGTCTCGCCGGTCTTCAAGTTAAAGCGCCAGCGATGGAGGCGCGACTGGAAGGAATGCTCGTCAACATAGGCCATCATGTGACTGTATTCGCCCGCTTCTTCGATTGGGTCGGGCATGGGCTTGTCTTGGTAATAGCCCTCCAGAATAACCTCATCGCCTTCCTCATAGGCGTTGGTCCAATGGAGCACATAGGTCGGCGAGGCTTCGAACCAGCGGATATCTTCTGGCTGGCCGTAACGCGGGATCAGAGCAAAGCGTGTGGGCACCCCATCGTGAATGCGGGCGGCGTGAATGTCGCGCTTCAACAGCTCCTCATCCCAATAGAGCGGCATATCGTTGAGGATCGAGAAATTCTGGG
>CALLIO010000063.1 GCA_938009055.1 uncultured Altererythrobacter sp. | reverse complement strand
CGAGCGCTGGACCGGGATTCCGACGTCCAAAATGCTCGAAGGGGATCGCGAGAAACTCCTGCGTATGGAAGACGAGCTTGGCCGTCGCGTGATCGGTCAGCGTGACGCTGTGCACGCGGTCGCCAATGCGGTCCGCCGTGCGCGCGCTGGTCTCAACGACGAAAACCGTCCGCTTGGCTCGTTCCTCTTCCTTGGGCCAACCGGCGTCGGCAAGACCGAGTTGACCAAAGCTCTGGCAGAGTTTCTGTTCGATGATGATAGCGCTTTGGTGCGTATCGACATGAGCGAATTTATGGAGAAGCATTCGGTTGCTCGGCTGATCGGTGCGCCTCCGGGCTATGTCGGATATGACGAGGGCGGGGTGCTGACCGAAGCGGTGCGGCGCAGGCCCTATCAAGTGGTGCTGTTCGACGAGGTTGAAAAAGCGCATACCGATGTCTTCAACGTGCTGCTGCAAGTGCTCGATGACGGGCGGCTGACCGATGGGCAGGGGCGCGTGGTCGACTTTTCCAACACGCTGATTATTCTCACCTCAAACCTTGGCAGTCAGTTCCTTGCGAATATGGATGACGACCAAAAGGTAGCCGATGTCGAGCCGCAAGTGATGGATGTGGTGCGCGGACATTTCCGGCCCGAATTTCTCAATCGACTGGACGAGATCATTCTGTTCCACCGCCTCGCGATGGAGCATATGGCACCGATCGTAGAGATACAGGTGGGGCGCGTGCAAAAGCTTCTCAATGATCGCAAGATCACGCTTGATCTAACCGAGGCGGCGCTGCGTTGGCTTGGGCGGGTCGGCTATGATCCGGTCTATGGTGCAAGGCCATTGAAGCGCGCTGTCCAGCGCTATCTTCAGGATCCGCTGGCAGAGATGCTGCTTGAGGGCAAAGTGCCTGATGGGACCACGCTCGAAGTGGATGAAGGCGATGGCGAGCTGAAAATGAGCGCTAAGTAGGCGGCCTGTGCGAACTCCGACTTGAAAGCGATTAACGGCTGGCCATGATTGTTCAGCACTGACCCCGCTTACGTAACATTATTGCGCGCCGGTTCGTGTTTGTGTGATTCGGGCAACATGTCTGGAACATGTCGGTAGCATTAACATGCTGCGCTTTGACTCTTGCAGCCCCCTATTGCAGACCCGAGGGTAGGGATTGGGGCTCGATCCAAATCTTTACGTTTTACGGATGTGCAAGGGGAATTGCGCAGCGAGAAACGAATCAGGTTCGGGCCTATATTTTGTCTTTGTCATGACTGGAGTAATCATGAAGAAATTTGGTAACACATCAATCAAGGGTCTAGCATTTTCAGCTTCTGCGCTGGCGATGATCGTCTCTGCGCCTGCGCTTGCGCAAGACGCGGAAGAGGGCGAAGAAGGCACTGAAGAAGAGCAGGTCGATATCACTGAAGATGGTGAGCAAGCTGCACCTGCTAGCGGGGGCATTACGGTCACCGGCTCGCGGATCAAGCGCGATACTTACACTTCGATTTCGCCGCTTCAGGTTCTGACGACTGAGCAAAACCGCGCTGTGGGTGCGTTTGACCCATCACAAATTCTCCAGCGTTCAACTGCCGCATCTGGCCAGCAAATTGACGCAACATTCCAGGGCTTTGTTCTCGATAACGGCCCAGGTTCGCAAACTTTGAACCTTCGCGGTTTGGGTGCAGACCGGACGCTTCTGCTTTTGAACGGGCGTCGTCTTGCGCCAGCAGGCGTTGAAGGCGCTCCGACAGCTCCTTCGCTTAACCTTTTGCCGGGCTCGCTGATCGATCGTTTCGAGCTGATCACAGACGGTGCTTCATCTGTTTACGGTTCCGATGCTGTTGCAGGTGTTGTCAACGTGATCCTGCGGCAGGACTTTGACGGGCTTGAACTGTTCGCTCGTGGTGAAGTCAATCCGCAAGGTGCGGGCGAGGACTACACTGTCAGCGCAGCCTGGGGCATGAACAATGACCGCGGCTTCTTCGGTGTCGGCGCAGAATATGACTTCCGCGATCAGCTCCGCATCCGCGACAGGGACTTCTTCCGTGGTTGTACAACCCAGCGCGAGGTTACACAGGACGGTGAAATCCGCACTTTGGGCATCGACCAACAGGCCAATGCTCTGGCGCAAAGTGGTGGCACAATCACTACATCGTCTAGTGAATGTGCACAGCAAGGTTTCTCGGGCCGGGTATTCATCCCGTTCACAAACATTGGTTCGGTTTATTTCACCGATGGTCCGGGCAACTCCGGTGTCCCAGGATACAATGAGTCGTTCTTCGCTGGCGGCCCTATCGATGCCGACGGTGATGGGATCCGTGATGTCGACTTCCTGAACGAGCAAAACCTCAACGGTACTAACCAAGATGCGACGTTCTTGAGCCAGCAAAAGCTGATCAACGTGTTGGCCTATGGTGAATACACCTTCCCCGGTGGTGCAAACATCACACCATTCTTCGAAGCGCTGTACAGCCGCGCTGAGATTACGGCGGACACTGAGTTTAACGCGCAAATTTTCCCTAGCGTTCCAGATGACAACCCGTTCAACCCATGTAACCCGGCTGCGGCGGGTGGCGTTGATTGTCGGGGTGCGCAAGACGCTACGTTCGGAACCGGTCTCGGCTCGTTTGGCGCCTTGCCTGTTACGCCAATCTTTGGCGTAGTGGGTGACCGCAACAACACTGATGTTGTGCAGGAGCAATACCGCGCCACATTGGGTGTTCGCGGCGACCTTCCGTTCATTGGTTCAAGCTGGACCTTTGAAGCATCGGGAACCTATTCTCGTGCAGAAGGTACCTCGCGCGTTGTCGGTATTCGTGAAGACCGTCTGGCGCTTGCAATCGGTATCGACCCGACACAGGATTTCGATGGCGATGGCGTTGTGGACAATAACGGTGACGGTATCGCCGATGATTATGACAACGGCGTAGATTTCGGCACTGGCTTGGTGTCGCAAATCGTTGGTAACCCGCCATCTATTGCACCTTGCGATACGGCTGCTCTGGCCAATCCAGACCTGGCCGCTCCTGATCTGGTTCAAGGGTGTGTTCCGGTTAACCTGTTCTCTGCAAGCCTGCTTGGCACTGCGATCGGTGACTTTGAAACTGCGGCTGAGCGCGATTACTTGTTTGGCAATCGTGACTTTGACACGACATATGAGCAGATCTTCTTGAGTGCCTTTGCAACCGGCGATCTGTTCGAGCTTCCAGCTGGGTCAGTTGGTGCCGTTGTCGGCGCAGAATATCGTGACGATAAAATTGATTCGACACCAAACTTTGTCGCTTCGAACGGTCTCTTCTTTGGCTTCTTCAACGATAGCGGTGCCGTAGGTAGCGCGCGTCTGATTGAAGGTTTCGCCGAGGTATCTATTCCGCTTCAGGCCGATAAGCCTTGGGTTGAGCAGCTCGATCTCGATTTGGCTGGTCGCGTAACCAACCATGAGTTCTACGGAACCAACTTCACCTATTCGATCAAAGGTGGTTGGCGTCCGATTGCTCCACTGTTGCTGCGCGCGACATATGGTACATCGTTCCGCGCTCCGAACCTTCGCGAGAACTTCCTCGCTGGTCAGTCGGGCTTCCTGAACTTGTTTGATCCATGTGCGGTTCCAGATGCTGCGTTCGACGCTGCTACTGAAACATATGATCCGACGCTGGATAATCGCGATCAGACAGTTCTCGCCAACTGTGTCCGAGAAGGTCGTGATCCAACCACCGTTGGTCTCGACATCGATCCAACAACGGGTGGTTCATTGCCTCCGATCCAGACAAGCAGTGTTCAAACCGTGTCGGGCGGTAGCTTGGATATTGATCCTGAAACATCGCGGTCAATTACGGCCGGTTTCTCCTTCGACGAAACCTTCGGAGATGGCTATGAAGTAGCTATTGGCGCCACTTACTTTGACATCAAGCTTGCAGATTCGATCGTTGAGCCAAGTGCCCAGTTCATCATTAATGACTGTTTTGCTCGTGATGATGGCACACGCAGCCCGTTCTGTGATCGTATCTCCACCGATGCCACAGGCCGTCAGCTGGTCAGCGACGTTTTCCAAGGGTTCCTTAACCTGAACAGCGAAAGCGTTCGTGGTATCGATATCAATGCAACTTTCGGCAAGGATGTGACCCTGTTCGGCGAGAGTGTTGACCTTGGTCTTAACATTCGTGCCAACCATCTGATCGAACGCAGTTCGCTGTTCATCAACGACGATGGTTCCGAAACGTTTGATGACGATGCTGGTGAGCCAAGCTTTGCAGAATGGTCTGGTTTTGCCACATTCTCAGCTGAGGTGGACAAGTTCCTCTTCACTTGGCAGGTGGATTACACCTCGCGTGTTGAACAGGATGTCGTCGGAATTGACGAATTCAGCGACGTGTTTGGCCGCGGTCCAGACGGCCAGTTCACTGGCTTCACCAGCAACACCTGCTTGGGTAATGGCTCGGGCTCGAACGACCCTGTAACGGGCGCTTTCATTCCTGATGGTGTAGTTGCAGGTGATGGCGTGTTCTGCCGTGACGTTGGTTTCGCTAACGAAATCTTCTACCATGCAGCTTCTGTTCGGTATCGGGATGGAAACCTCACTGTGATTGCCGGCGTTGATAATATATTCAACACCGCGCCACCACAGGTTGATGGTACCGAGGTACTGGACATTGCGAACACCATTATCGGTGCTGGTTATGACTACGACGGACGTGAGTTCTTCCTGTCCTTCCAGTATGCATTCTAAATCCATTCATGATTGACTAGCTAAAAAAGCGGTTCCGTCGGGTTGCGATGGGGCCGCTTTTTTGGTTTTATGACGAATCCCGAAGCTTTGAGTTGAGAGTCGATTTGATGAAAATGTTCAAAATCCCCCTAGCCGCCGCCACGCTCGGAATGACCGCGCTTGGCCTTAGTGCCTCAACTGTAGGCGCTCAGACTTCGCAAACTGTTCCCGTTGATGTCTGGGCTCTGCGTAACGTTGTTAATACGGTGCAGGTCTCGCCTGACGGCAAGCATCTGCTCGTCCACAAGGTCGAAAGCCGCGAAGGCGACTACGTCTTGGAAGTTTACAAGACTGACGATCTGTCGAAGCCGCTACGGCGTCTCGCAGCCGACCCGATGGAAATCATCACCGCTCGCTGGGTGAGCGACAATCATATTTTCGGTGCGGCATGGCAGGAAGTTCGCAAGCGCGTCACGCGTCCTGAAGAAGACCACCGTAGCTACAAAGCGTATTTCTACAATCTTGAGAAAAATAAGTTCTCGGCAGTCGATGGAAACTTCGGCATCGAGAATACACTTCCCAGCGAGCCCAATCACATTCTGGTTGGCGCCGGCAACGCCGTTCCAGGTTCACTTGGAGGGGTCGATCCATTCGCAGCGTTTCGCGCGACTTCGTACTACCGGTTCGATCTGAGAAGCGGTAAGCGGCAACTTGTGATCAAGGGGAATGAGAAATATTCCAACCTGCAGTTCGATGATGAGGGTAATCCTCGCTATGCGGAGGGTTATGACAACCAGACGAAAAAGCTGAGCTACTATTTCCGCCGCCCTGGCGAAAAATCATGGACTCAGTTCGGTGAAGAATATGACCTCGACGATCATGAGAACCTCTATCGGATTCTTGGCGGTTTTCAGGGACTGCGCGGTTTTAGCGCCGAAGATCCCAATATCGGCTACATCATCGACAACCGTAATGGCGAAGACAAAGCTGCTCTTTGGGAATTTGATTTCCGCACGGGCCAGTTCGGCAAAAAACTGTTCCAGGATGAAAATGCCGATGTGATGAGCGTTCAAACTCATTCGATTCCAGGGAACAATAAGCTGGTCGCCGCGGTTTACCCAGGGGCTAAGCGCGAGCGCCATTGGTTTGATGAGGAAGAGAAGGCTCTTTACGAGGCCCTCGAACAACAGATTCCTCATGCCCACCAATTGGATATTACCAGCCGATCACGCGATGGAAACACAATGGTTGTGCGCAACCTTGGGCCACGCGATCCTGTATCCTTCTGGCTTGTCAAAGACGGCAAGATGGCCAAGTTGGGAAGCACCAATCCCTTGGTTTCGCCTGACCAGCTGTCTGATGTGAAATACATCCGATACAAGGCGCGTGATGGGCGGATGATCCCTGCTTACTTGACCATTCCAAAGGGTGAGGGGCCCTTCCCGCTTGTCGTGCAGCACCACGGTGGACCACACGTCAATGCGGTGCAAACCTACAATGAAATAGGCCAAATGCTCGCGAACAACGGCTATATGGTCCTCTATCCCCAAAACCGCATTTCAACGGGCTGGGGCAAGTCGCACTTTGACGCTGGCTATGGCGAACACGGTCTCGCCATGCAGGATGATAAGGACGACGGCGCGCTCTATCTGATCGAGCAAGGGCTCGCTGATCCCAATCGCGTGGCCTTCTATGGTTGGTCATATGGCGGTTACGCGGCGTTTGTTGCGTCGCAGCGTGAGGACAATATCTACCAATGCGCCATCACCATGGCCGGCGTTTCTGATCCAGCGAAATCTTATCGCGCACGCAGCAGTCCTGGCGGGTCCAAAGCAATTGATGACTGGGCTCAGCGCCGGGGCATGATTGGGGTCAACCCGATCGAGAATGTGGAGAAGACCAATATCCCCATTCTGGTCGCTCACGGCGATGTGGATTCGCGGGTGCGTTACTATCACCTGAAAGACTACCAGAAAGCTATGGAGCGGGCAGGTAAAGCCAATATGGCCCAGTACCTTACTCTCAAAGGCGTGGATCACAACAATCTGATGTTTAACCATCAGAAAACGCTCTACACCAAGATGCTCGACTTCTTGGCCAATGATTGCGGGCCGGACGGACTTTAGGGTCTGAACGAAAGAATGGGCCTAGCGCCAAGGAAAAAGGGCTCGCCATTGCGGCGGGCCCTTTTGTTTTGCGGATTATCCGTTGAGCGCGGCTATTCCGAAGAAAGTTAGCGAACGCGGCGCCCTTTGACGCCTGTCTGCCCGTTGATGCGGATGAAGAAGCTGCCCATGGCGGCGCGTTTGAAGACCACCGTTTGGCCAACTTCAACTGTGCGCAGCCGTTTCGGGGCATTTGAGATACGCCAAGTGGCGCCCTCTTCAGTCACGAAGAATATCTCGTTGCTATTTGCGTAATGCACGCTGGTGATCTTGGTCTCCAGAAGGTTGCGCTTTTGCTTGGCTTCCTTGCTGTCGTCATCGCTGCCACCGAATATGCTCAGGTTTGGCAGGTTAAAACCAAAGAGACTGCGGCGCGTCTTCTCAACATCTTGCTGATTGAGAACCTGCACCTCGCCGCTCTCCGTTGCGGACACCATTGAGGCAACGGATGTGTCAAAACACGCCAGACGCTCGGCATCATTCTCGATTGTTTGGCAGTTTTTGATCCTCTCTAGATAGCCTGCCTGTTCACTGTCAGACGCGGGCGCATCCTGAGCAATTGCTGCCGGGCCCGAAAAAAGCAGGGCGATTGGCAGGCTTGCCACCATAAATGGGCGCATCGGTCTTGCTCCTCTTGCTGCGCGGTGAAACCTGCTCGCATATTTCGCCCGTGTAACCAACTGTAACACGATTGCCACAGTTGCGTAGATACCTCGCGATTGCCCCCTTGCCGGATTGCGGTTTGCGTAAACCATGTCCTAAAGGCACCCTATTCGGGAATTGTCCCGAGGTTTTTTTGTGACATTCGGCCGTCGTGGTGGCGGCTGACATCTAAGGGGATTGGAATGTCCAACCGTTTTAACAAAGCTTCGTTGCTGGCCGGTACAATCATGGCAGGTGCCATGGTTGCTACTCCAGCTATTGCACAAGATGCTGAAGATGCAGCTGCCGAAGCTGCTGAAGAAAACTTCATCGTCGTAACCGGCTCGCGCATTCAACAGCGTAACGTCGACACTGCAGCTCCTATCGCGGTGATTGGTGCTGAAGAATTTCAGCTGACCGGCGATGTGAACGTCGAGAATGTAGTGAACTCGCTGCCTCAAGTTGTTCCCGGTGTTACCGGAAACTCTAACAACCCGGGCAACGGTACGGCGACGCTTGACCTTCGTGGTCTTGGCGAAGCACGCACTTTGGTGTTGGTCAACGGTCGTCGGTGGATGTCTTACGACACAACACAAACCGTCGATTTGAACACAATCCCGAACTTCCTGATTGAAACAGTGGACGTTGTCACCGGTGGTGCATCTGCCGTTTACGGTTCGGATGCGATGTCGGGCGTTGTCAACTTCAACCTCAAACAGGTTGATGGCATCGAAATGGGTGGCCAATATGCGCTCACTCAAGAAGGCGATGGCGCGCGTTATCAAATCTACGGCGCGATTGGCGGAAGCTTCGCTGACGGCCGTGGTAACGCGACGGTTTTCGCTGAGTATTCAAAGCGTGAAGATATCTTCCAAGGCGACCGAGATTTCTCATTCTTCGCTATTGGTGGTGAGACCTTCGGTGTGAACCGTCTTCAGTTCGGTTCGTCAACCGTTCCGCAAGGCCGCTTGAACTCACCGGGCACGACAACGATCGATGCTGCAGGTACCACGGCGCCTTTGGCGACAGGCCTCATCATCGATGACGCTATCTTCGATACACCAGGCTCACCACGCGCGCGCGCTGGCGACACTTACAACTACGCACCGGTTAACTACCTGCAGGTCCCGCAAGAGCGTTACTTGCTGGGTGGTTTTGCCGATTATGAGTTTTCGGATGGCCACAGCTTTTACACTGAAGTTTCTTTCGTAAACAACCGCGTAGCTCAAGAGCTGGCTGCTACACCAGTGACCGGCACGTTCAACATCGACATTGCGACCGTATCGCAATTCCTCGATGCGGCGACCATCGCTGAATTGAACACACTTGACGCAAACGAAGCCGCTGCAAACGCTCTTCGCGTTGCTAACGGTCTTTCCCCACTTGCTGCACCGGAGCTTGGTGTGGTTAGTGCGTTTGTTCAGCGTCGCATGCTCGAAGCTGGACCGCGTAACTCGCTCGACGAGCGCAGTGCATTCCGCGTTCTTGGCGGCGTGACTGGCGACATCAGCGACAATTTGAAATATGATGCGTATTACAGCTACTCGCGCACACGCAACTCGAATGTGCAGCAAGGTAACATCTCGCGCTCAGCCTTCCAGGCTGGCCTCGATGGCACAGGTGTTGCGATCAACCCATTCGGTGCTGGCACACTGACACCTGAGATGGTCGCTGCTCTGCAAATTCAAGCGCAGAATGGTGACATTTCAACGGTAGAAGTTGCGTCGGGTTCGATCTCTGGCTTCTTGGGTGAAGTTACCAGCGGTGCTGGCGATATCGGTTTCGCTGTTGGTGCAGAATATCGTCGCGTTGCCTCGCAATTCCTTCCTGATACAGCGCTCGCATCGGGTGACGTTATCGGCTTTAACGCTGGTAGCCCAACTGATGGCGCTTATGACGTGAAGGAAATCTTCGGTGAGTTGAACATTCCTGTCTTTGACAATGGGACACAACGCCTCGAAGTGACCGCTGCGGCGCGCTATTCCGACTACTCGCTTGAAGCGGTTGGCGGCGTGTGGACATACGCTGGCGGTGCTGAGTTTGATGTTATTCCATCGATCAAACTTCGTGGTCAGTATCAGCGCGCAGTTCGCGCGCCGAACGTAAGCGAGCTGTTCGGCGGCCAAGCAATTGGCTTCCCAGGCGCTACCGATCCATGTGGCGATCCAGCCTTCCTCGCAGCAAACCCAGGTGCAGACGCCGTCTGTATTGCTACTGGCGTCCCTGCCGGTAACGTTGGTAACGCTGCGGCGATCCAGTTGAACGCGCAGATCCCTGCATTGTTCGGCGGTAACCCAAATCTGGGTGAAGAAACCTCGACCAGCTACACATTCGGTGTGGTGCTGCGTCCTGAATTCATCCCTGGTCTGACAATCACCGCTGACTACTTTGACATTGTCATCGAAGATGCGATCTCGGTTGCTGGTGGTTCGCTCCAAGGCCTTCTGAACCTGTGCTACGGCACGGTCCAGGATGCCAACGACGTGGTTTGCCAACCTTTTGTGGGCATCCGTAATGGCGACGGTGCAATCTCAGTCGACAATCCACCGCTTGTATCTGGTGTGAACGTTGCTGAGCTGGGCACTTCGGGTGTCGACGTTGAAGTCAACTATCGCACATCGGTGCCTTTCAGCATCTTGGGCGGTGAGGAATCCAACCTCGACTTCTCGTTCCTTGGTACTTGGACAGACACATATTTCATTCAGCCGGTGCAATCGCTTCCAGCTGTTACGGAGTGTGCTGGCCTGTTTGGCGGTGCTTGCCCCAACACTGGCGACCCACGTCCGTCCTTCAGCTGGACTTCGCGTCTAAGCTGGAACGACGGTCCGCTGACCACTTCGCTCCGTTGGCGCCACCTGTCTGGTGTGGACGATGCCGATGATGGCACTGACTTCACCGCATTCAATGGCGTTGAGCGCATCCCTAGCTACGATCTGTTCGATCTAACTCTGGCTGCTGAAGTGTCTGAGAACGTGACGTTCACATTTGGTGTTCGTAACCTGTTCAACACGCTTCCAGGTGCTCCTGAGTTTGACGCCAACGGTTTCGTGACCAACATGCCTAGTGGCCTTCTCCTTGGTGATAACCAAGAGCAAGCCAACACATACCCAAGCACTTACGATGTGCTGGGTCGTGACTTCTTCGCTTCGGTTGGGTTCAAGTTCTAAGAACCCGACTGCTGCAAGACAGCATAAAGAGGGCGGCGGACTTTCGGGTTTGCCGCCCTTTTTCTTTGCCAGCGTGATGGAACAATGCGCATCGTTGGGTCCGCGCCTGTTAGCCCGTGTCAAAGCGCAGCTATCCCGCAGGACGTTTGCCCGCTGAGTGGCATCAGTAATTTGGAGGCGGATTAGCGCGTGATGCGATAGGTGCGGAAATCGGCAAACGGCGTTGTTTGCCCGCTTTCAGTCAAGGGTTCATTGGCCAGCGCTTCAAAGCCCGCCATTTCAAGAGCGTGAGCAAAGGTCGCCTCATCCGCTGTGGTTGCACAGGCTGCTTCTAAGGAAGCAATCCTGCCAAGTTCATTGCGCGCACGGCTGACAATTGTATCGATCAGCCTTGCGACATTGGCCGGATGATCGCGCGCTCCCATCACCAGCGACTGCCGGATCGCCTCGGCAATTTCCCAAGCGGCGGATTGCGCCCCATGGGCGGCCGCGCCTTGCGCTGGTGCGACCGTGATCGCTTCAGGAACAACGGCCAGTCCACCGCGGCGCAATTGCAGGCTGCGCTTTGCAAGTTCGGGTAGCCCTTGTTCTTCGATGGCCCACAAGATTTGCGCACGGCGTTTGATGTTGTGCGCCAAAATAGGCCCGTCTTGGCGGTGCGTTAGAATTGCGAGCACACCATCATCGCGGAGGACCCGCGCAGCTTCGGCAGCGACCTTTGCTGTCTCGCCATATTCGAAGCCGAATTGGCTGGTGAGGCAAGCGAACTGCCTGTCGGGGTAGGGGAGCTTTTCCATCCGCACGCCCGCCTTTACCTTTGCGCCGCGCGGTGGGATTGGCAGCTCGGGTGCCATATCACACCCGCTCACTTTCAAATCGCGCCGCGTTGCCATCAGCCAAGCCATTACCCTGCCATCGCCGGTCGCTAAATCCAGCACCCGCGCGTTTTTCAGCAGGCTTGGCGCAAAGCGGCTCCATGCCTGTTTCTGCGTATTGTTGATGCCTTGATAGCCAGCGGGCAGGCAGCCGCCATCTTGGCCTGATCCCTTGTTGAGGGCCCAAAATTCGCTCCACGCTGCATGAGGATTGCTTGCCATAATGCGAACCTTAGTCGGGGCTTACGATGTCGAATGCAACCGTCATTCGCTTGCCATCAGGGAAAGGTCGCGTGCCGTGATAAAGCGTGCTGGGAAACAGGGCGAGCTCACCCGGCTTTGGCTCAATTGTACCGATAGGCGGGAGCTCAAGTCGTAAGTCGGGTGGCGGCCGGCCAAGCTCCAGCCATCCAGCGTTCTCATCGCTCGCCGTCATGCTGTCTGGCAATTGCATATAGAGTGCAGAAGACAGCATGCCTTGCGGATGGATGTGCGATGTGTGGTGGTCGCTGCCACCTGATAGCCGCACCGACCATGATCCTGCGATCTGCCAAGCAGCATCGCGATTGCGCAAAATAGGATGGGCCGGGTCCGCAGGCGGAAGGCGTTCGACAAAAGTGCTGACGGCCTTCTCAATTGCGGATTTTAATGTGGCAAGTTCTGGCTCAAGCCGGTCGAACAAGCGTCCGCGTGTTTGCGTGCCCCCCCTTAATGATTGGCCAAGCGGAAAGCACGACGTGTCATGCAATGCGCTGAGCACTTCTATTGCGGGCGGCAAGACTTCATCGGCATTGGCGAGCGGGGTAGGGCCAAACATCCCCTCCTGGCCATGCAGCCAATCAGCACGCGAATCATCTGTGCAACGCCAGACAATTCCGCGCAAAGCCCAGGCAGCGATATGGCCGGGATCATTGTTTATCGTAGCCGTAAGCAGTGTTTCTGCCCGGTCAAATTCGCCGCGCCTGATCCGGTGACGCGCTTCGTGAAGCAAACGATCTTGCCCGGTAAAATCGAGCTTTGCAAAGATTGCCTCGGCCCGATCATCATCCCCTGCTGAGCCTGCATGGATGGCCTCAAGCAACGCGAAAAAAGGTTGGCTGGGAAAACGCTGCCTAGCCGATGCAGCAACTTCGGCAGCTTTTGCAGCATAATCCAATCCGGCAAGCTGGGTGATCCATTCATTGAGGATATTGGGGTCTTGCGGGGCTTTGTCTGCGGCGCTTTGATAGTGGCTGGTGAAGTCCACTTCTCCTGCCCCAAGGCGCAATTGAGCCATGAAGCGTAAGCCTTCGGTCCAAGATGGTGCCTGATCGACCAATTGCTGGGCGATGGCGCGCGCGCCTTGTGTATCGCCATTTACATCAAGTGCCTGCGCCTTGCCCAACCACAGGTCGGCATTGCCGCTGTCGATGGTGAGCGCATGGTCAAAGCGCTGGAGAGCATCGCTTTCCGCGCGCTCAATCGCCACCCGCGCCCGGCCATTCAGTGCCTTCTTGTGTTGAGGATCGAGCTTGAGGACTTGGTCATACCACTTGGCCGCTGCTGCCAAATCGCCTGAATTGCGTGCAGCATTGGCACGCACCGAGCCATAGCGCGGATCGGACCTGCCAGCCTCCTCGTGACTCTCAAGCACCTGCAAGGCGGCGCGGTGTTTACCGACCGAAGAGAGCGCAATGGCTTGATTGATCGGATATTCGAGTGCTGTCGGCGCTGCTTCAGCGGCCTTGCCAAAGTGCACGGAGGCCTTGTCAAAATCGCGCGCGTGCATCGCCAGATTTCCGGTAAAGTTGGAGAGGTCAGGGGAGGGGGCACTGCCTTCCAATTGGGCTTCCATCCAAGCGAGCGCTGCCAGCGGGCCATCCTTGCGCTCGATCGATTGAGCTTTGGCCGCTAATTCCTGCTCGCTTGCGCCGTTCATTGCGTGCGCAGCCATCCGGTTACGGCAAAGCGGCCCACCGGGGCAAAGGGCGCGACGAACGAAACAGCGTGGGCTTGCGGCACGCGGAACAGGTTGAGCGAGTTGAAGCGCGGCCTGAACCCTTGGACGACATCGCCATCCTCATCGTAAAAAAGCAGATATCCGCCCCAATCTGGATGCCAATCATCAATCGTGAAGTTCATCACATACGCGATTTTCCAACCCTCTTGGACATGGCTGTCGATATGACGGCCCAAGAATTGCTGACGAGCGAACAGGGTTGCTTGCCCATCAGCCTTGATCAAATCAGCCTCGCCCGTGATCTCGCGCGCAAGCTGGATGAATTCAGGCGCATTGATGTGCTCGAGCAGGATTTCGTGCGGGCTGCCTTCATCCCAGCCTTCCTGCAATGCCTGAAGGATCGGATATTGCGCAAAACGGAAAGCATAATCGCCCCGCGCGGCAGAGGCATCGGTCGCCTGCCCAATGGTCTGGGCGCGCCGCTGCCCTTCGGCCGCGCGCATATCTTTTGGCAAGATTTGCTGGGGGCCTTCGAAGTCGCTGCCATCAGCCTGCATGGCGAGGCCCCAAGGCGTGGCCTGAGCCAATATTTCGCGAATCTCGCTTGCTGTCTCCTCGGTGAGGAAATCGCGCACTTGCACCCGCGTGTTTGCCGCGAATTCTTGTGCTAGTTTTGCGCGATCAAGCGCCGGGTTCAATTCGAAGAGCTTTTTGGTCATAGCGTGCTCTTCGCTCTATCCGTTCGCCCACCGGCAATGCAAGCCGCAGGTGCAGGCAACACGCGGCATTCTAACATAGTTATATAAGTCAGTTGACGGGCGCGTAAACCGTGCCTACCTCCTTCGTCATAGTCATAGCAAAGTTTTGAGGAGAGTCGCTCATGAGCACCGCCTATATCGTTGATGCAGTCAGAACCGCTGGCGGACGCCGCGGAGGTCGCCTAGCCGGTGTGCACCCGGTCGATCTGCTTGCAGAATCCTTGGATGCGGTGGTCACGCGCAGCGGGATTGATCCGGCAAGCGTTGATGATGTGGTTACCGGCTGCGTCAGCCAAGCGGGTGAGCAAGGCGGACAAGTCGGTCGCATGGGCGTGCTGGCATCAAAGGTTTTGCCGCAATCCACTCCTGCTGTCTCGATTGACCGCCAATGCGGATCCTCGCAGCAGGCGATCCAGTTCGCTGCCCAAGCGGTGATGAGCGGTACGCAGGATGTGGTCATCGCCAGCGGCGTTGAAAGCATGACCCGCGTGCCGATGGGATCGAACATGACGCTGCACATGAAAGAAGGGCTGGGCCATTACATGTCGCCCGGCGTTCAAGAGAAGTTTCCCGGCGTACAGTTCAGCCAGTTTATGGGCGCCGAGATGATCGCGAAGAAGCACGGCATGTCAAAAGACGAGCTTGATGCCTTCGCTTATGACAGCCACCAGAAAGCGATCGCCGCAACCAATTCCGGTGCATTTGAAAACGAGATCGTTCCGGTAAAGGTTGAGACGCCTGAAGGCGAAGAAATGCACAAAGTGGACGAAGGCATCCGCTTTGACGCAACGATCGAAGGGATTGCAGGGGTTAAGCTGATCGATCCCAAGGGGATGGTCACAGCCGCCTCTGCTAGCCAGATTTGCGATGGCTCATCAGCTGTTCTTGTGATGAGCGAGGAAGCGGTGAAAGCGCAAGGCGTTACGCCCTTGGCGCGGATCCACAATTTGACCGTTACCGCCGGCGATCCGGTCATCATGCTCGAAGAGCCGCTGTTCGCCACCGACCGCGCTTTGGAGCGGGCAGGTATGAAGATGTCCGACATCGACCTCTACGAAGTCAACGAGGCGTTCGCGCCAGTGCCGATGGCATGGCTCAAGCATACAGGGGCTGACCCTGAAAAACTCAACGTCAATGGCGGCGCAATTGCGCTGGGTCATCCACTGGGCGCGTCAGGCACTAAATTGATGGCGACGCTGGTTCATGCATTGAAAGCGCGCGGCAAGAAATACGGTCTTCAGACCATGTGCGAAGGCGGCGGTGTGGCCAATGTCACCATCGTTGAAGCGCTTTAAGATATTCAATTAGCTAAGGAATTACACTCATGGAAGTATCTGCAAACACACCCGCAGTCGTCACTGGCGGCGCATCGGGTCTGGGCGAAGCGACGGCGCGCGCTTTGGCCGCAAAGGGCGCAAAAGTCGCGATCTTTGATCTGCAAAAAGAGAAGGGCGAGGCTGTTGCTGCCGATATTGGCGGAACATTTTGCGAAGTAAACGTGACTGACGATGCAAGCGTTGACGCTGGTTTTGAAAAGGCACGCGCGGCGCACGGCCAAGAGCGTATCCTGATCAATTGCGCGGGAACGGGCAATGCGATCAAGACGGCGAAACGCGACCGGAAAACGGGCGAGATCAGCCATTTCCCCATGGATGCCTTCAATTTCATCATCCAGATCAATCTGGTCGGCACTTTCCGCTGCATCGCCAAATCTGCTGCTGGAATGATGACGCTCGATCCTTTGAGCGAGGATGGTGACCGCGGCGCTATCGTCAATACGGCATCAGTCGCTGGCGAAGATGGCCAGATCGGTCAGGCGGCCTATTCCGCATCGAAGGGCGGAGTGATCGGCATGACTTTGCCCATCGCGCGCGATTTGATGAACGAAGGTATCCGTGTGAACACGATCCTGCCCGGCATTTTCAACACGCCGCTGATGAACGCAGCGCCGCCGCAAGTAAAAGAAGCGCTGGCTGCCAGCGTTCCATTCCCCAAGCGTTTGGGCAATGCAGAAGAATATGCGCATTTGGCGATGACGATGGTCGAAAACGGCTATTTCAACGGGGAGGATGTGCGGCTTGACGGTTCGATCCGGATGGCCCCGCGCTAAATGACGATATGAGGGAAGGGCGGCCAACGAGCCGCCCTTTTCATTGGGAGAGAGTTGATGAGTTACGACCAGATTATCGTTGAGAAGGCAGATGGCGTTGCGACCATCACTTTGAACCGCCCGGAAAAGATGAACGCTTACACGCGCCAGATGCAGGCAGAGATTGTCGCGGCGATGGATGACATCGATGCCGATGATGATATTCGCACGGTCATTTTTACCGGAGCCGGCGACCGGGCCTTTTGCGCTGGTGCTGATCTTACGCCCGAGGGCGGCGGGCAAGTCTTTTCCAGCGGAACTGAAGTTTCCGACCTTTCCGATCCCGAAGTTCGTGACGGCGGCGGCCAGCTGACCTTGCGGCTGTTCAATTCGAAGAAGCCGCTTATCTCCGCCTGCAACGGCGTGGCGGTTGGCGTTGGTGCGACCATGCAACTGGCGATGGATATTCGCCTGGCAGCGGACACGGCGCGCTATGGTTTTGTCTTCGCGCGGCGCGGGATTGTGCCAGAGGCATGCTCGAGCTGGTTCCTGCCAAAAATTGTCGGGATTAGCCAGGCGCTTGAGTGGTGTTTTTCAGGTCGTGTCTTCGATGCAGAAGAAGCCAAGGCTGGCGGGCTGGTGCGCTCGATCCATTCCGGCGATGATTTGATGGCAACGGCGCACAAGCTTGCCCGCGAGATTGCGGATAACACGTCGCCGCTCTCGGTCACTATGACCCGTGCGATGATGTGGCGATTGTCGGGCACCGAACATCCGATGATGGCGCATAGAATAGACAGCCGCGCAATTTATACCCTTTCGCGCGGGGTCGATGCGAAAGAGGGAATTGCGAGCTTCTTGGAGAAGCGCGAAGCAAATTATCCAGGCAAAGTCTCTGGCGACATGCCCGATTTCTATCCCTGGTGGGACGAGCCTGAATACAAATAGGGTTTCATGCGTTACAAAACTTGCCATTCACTCCGGTATCTCTAGAAGCCAGAGTCATGGACAAGGGAAACCAGAACAATGACTTAGGGGACTTCGGCCCGCTGGCTGACTTTATGCCCTATCAATTGTCGGTGACCTCGAACGCGGTGAGCCGGCTGATTGC
>CALLIO010000062.1 GCA_938009055.1 uncultured Altererythrobacter sp. | reverse complement strand
TATGATGAGCCATTACGAGATGTTCAAACATCTCAACGAAGGCGATGATGACAGCGCGCAGGCGACCAAGGATTTCTACGACGAATATCGCAGCGTGTGCGACATGACGGCAGAGTTTTACCTCCAAACGGTCGAGGAAGTGTTCCAAACCCACTCAATCCCCAATGGCGAGTTCAAGCACAAGGGCGAGCTGGTCGATCTGACTGCAATCAAGGACACGGCGCTGTTGGCGGTTGAGGGCGAGCGCGACGATATCTCAGGGCTGGGCCAAACCAAGGCTGCGCTCGATCTGGCAACTGGCCTCGCCAAGGGTAAAAAGCGCTATTACATGGCCGAAGGAGCCGGGCATTACGGCATCTTCAATGGATCACGTTGGCGCGGCAAAGTCGCGCCGGTTGTTGAGGTGTTTATTGGGGCGCATTCTTAGCGCAAGCTGATGATGCGATGTCCGCTATCGACCCAATTGCGGACATCGGCATGTTAGGCGTATCTTTCCTTCGGCTTAAAGCTTCGCCATGCGATGATCGCGGTGAGGATCATGACCCCAGGCACTCCGATGTAGAACAATAGGAAAGCGGCGATGTTCGTCGCCGAACCGCCCATTTCCAAACCACGGCTTTCAGGAAAGAAGGGGTCGAACGCAGATGCGATTACAATTGACCATCCAATTGCAATAACGCCCCATGCGATGCGCTTTTTCCCTTTTAGCGTAAATGGAAACACGGGAAGAAGCGCGGCTGCTAGCCACAAGAATAGGCCGTTTGTAATCCCTTCCATGTGGGCCATGCGCCAAGCGTCATATGTGCCGGGAAGCTGGTATTCCAGTTCCCAAGGAATAGGCCAAAGAGCGATCTTCCCGATCAGGAAGAATAAAAAGCCAAAACCCAGAATACCGCCAACAAAGAGCAACAGTGCTCCGTGCCCAATCAGTAACCTTTGCATTGCATCTGTGTCCTTTGTCGATTCCATAACGCTCCCTCTTCAGCTTGACTAATACTCTACTTGTGTCATATATATTCCACTATTGCAATATGGAGTGTTCCCGTGTCCATCAAGTTCGCCATTCTGGTCGCGCTTAGCGAAGGTCCCAAATCTGGTTACGATGTCGCCAAGCATTTTGACCAAAGCGTCGGCTTCTTCTGGCATGCACGCCACTCGCAAGTTTACCGCGAGCTGGGCAAATTGCGCGATAATGGCTTGGCAGTCTCGGAAGAGATCGAGCAATCGGGCAAGCCCAATCGCATCGTTTTCACAATCACGGATAACGGGCGAGAAGCACTGCTCAAATGGTCGCGTGAGCCAACCGAGCCAATGGAAATCAAGGATAACTTTCTGGTTCAACTCTATGGGATTGAAAATATCGACATTGAGGGTTTACGGGCGAACTTGACTCTGCGTCTTGAAAGCCACCGTGATCGGCATTCGCAGTATGCAGCTAAGCATCAAGCGCTTGAGAACGGCGGCACATTGGCTGACCTTGGTCACCAGCTCGCTCTAGAAGTGGGGATGCGATGGGAGCGCGAATGGGAGGATTGGTGCACAATCGCGCTCGAGCGCCTTTCACCGCAGGCGATTTCCAAACTGACGAATGTTGTTCCAATCGGCAACAAAACACCAGGGCATACAGCATGACCACCTCAGCCATATTGGTGCGCCAAATCCCATTTGCCTTTGACGAGAATATCGATCCTGTCTGGCACCCTGATCGCCGCGAATGGAGCCATATGCTCAACGGCGCATCGCTGACCATGCCCTATCTTGAGCCGTTCCTAATCAAAACCGTGACTGAGGCGTTGAAGCACGTCAAAGATCCAGCGCTCAAAGCCGATGTGCGCGCCTTCATCGGACAAGAAGGCGTGCATTACAAAAACCACCGCCGCTACAATGAAATCCTCAAACAATCCTATCCTGATCTTGCCGAGGTGGAGACAGAGATGGAGGCGGAGTATCGCGCCTTTCAAAAGCATGATCTGAAATGGCGGCTCGCCTACTCCGCTGGTTTTGAGACCATGACCATGGGCATCACCGAATGGCTGGTTGGGCATCGCAGCACATTGTTTGCAGGCGCTGACCCATCGGTTACCTCACTGGCACTGTGGCATATGGTGGAAGAGACGGAGCATAAAAACGTGGCTTACGATCTCTACATGCATTTGTATGGCGATTGGCGCGGCAAGGCTTGGGGCCTGCTGTGCGGGACGGGCCACGTCGCATGGAGCAGCCGCAAAGCATATAGACGCATGTTGAAGCGCGATGGGAAATGGAACAGTATTATCAGCCGATTGCGTCTTTATGCGATGGTCTTACGGTTTTTCCTTCGCACATCGCCAGCGATGCTCCGCTCGCTTTTACCCAGCTATCACCCCTCAAAGGTCAGCGATCCAAAGTGGGTCGCGCAATGGGCAGCCGCTTATGACGGATTGGAGGAAGGCAGCATCCCGCTCCTCGACACAAGCGATCCGGAAATCCCCGCGCGCTTCCAAGCCTAGCTCAGGGTTGGGGAGCGTCCGCTTACCACCCCAAGATCAGACTCTGCGAAGCGAGATGGATTAGGCAGACGGAGGCTCTTCCCCGCTCACACCTTTCACAGCCCCGACAATCTTCTTGATCATCCGTCGCGCCATAATCAGCAGGCCTGCGACCAATGCGAACAGGAACAGCGCAATTGCTCCTGCGACCCAAGGGTATTCGTAAGTGGTGTAGAGCAGCCCAGCGGTTGCGACATCCTCTGCCGTGGAGACCACCACATTGCTCACTGGCTCAGGCGAAGTGTTGACTACGCCGCGCGCGCTCGCCTTGCCGGCATGCGAAGCCAAGCTTGCCCCGCCGCCCAGCAGAAACGCAATCACTTGCATTGTCGGGTCGGACGGATCGACAATCGCCAGCGCCAGCAGCGCGCCGCCAACAGGGCGCACCAAAGTGTGGATCGTGTCCCATGCGCTATCGAGCCACATCACCTTGTCAGCGAAAAATTCGGCCAATGCGCCCACAGCGGCGATGCCCATAACCCACGGGTTTTCAAGCACGCCAAGGCTGGCGAGATGTTCAGGGATTGGCAGGACGTCGAACCGCATCGCTAGACCGGTTGCAAATACGCACAGATAAAGCCGCCAGCCTGCGAGCAGGCTAACGCTGCCCGCAATCCCGATGATCTCCATTATGGTCATATTCGTTTGGCCTCAAGCGCCGGCGGACGCATCCGCGTCCTTGGCTATCCTCGCATAAGCTCGGGCGGGCGGTCGCCCTTGCGAACCCTCTTGGGTTCGATACACAGCTTTTACGAATTGAGAAAGGCGGCGCAGGATTAACCCACACCGCCTTAAATTGATTTCTATCTTCATGCACATCTTCGAAGCTGTAAGACTTCGCAAGCGCGACTGCGCGTCGGCCATTAGGCCGCCCCCGCGGAGGTGGCGCGCCAAAGCGCGCCTACCGCGAGCGCAAGAACGCCCTACAACACCTCAAACATGCCAGCAGCGCCCATGCCGCCGCCAACACACATAGTGACAACAACATATTTCGCGCCGCGGCGTTTGCCCTCGATCAATGCGTGTCCAACACAGCGTGCGCCGGTCATGCCATATGGGTGGCCGATGGAGATCGAGCCGCCATTGACGTTGAGAATGGAGTTATCAATGCCCAGCTGATCGCGGCAATAAAGCACTTGCACAGCGAAAGCTTCGTTGAGCTCCCACAGGCCAACTTCATCCATCTTCACGCCGGTCTGCTTGAGAAGCTTGGGGATAGCAAAAACGGGGCCAATGCCCATTTCGTCAGGCTCTGTGCCTGCAACCGCCATGCCGACATAACGACCCAGCGGCGTGAGGCCCTTTTGCTCAGCCAGCTTGGCTTCCATCAAAACGCTGGCCGATGAACCATCGGACAATTGCGAAGCGTTACCCGCAGTGATCACCTTGTCCGGTCCCATGACTGGGTTGAGGCTTTGCAAACCTTCCAGCGTGGTCGATGGGCGGTTGCCTTCATCCTTGGTGATGGTGGTTTCGACTTGAGAGACTTCCCCGCTCTCCTTGTCTTTCACCATCATCGTGGTGGTGACCGGAACGATCTCGTCATCGAACTTGCCGGATTCTTGGCCAGCGGCTGTGCGCATTTGCGATTCAAGCGCGTATTCGTCTTGCGCTTCGCGGCTGATGCCATAACGCGCAGCAACGGTTTCCGCCGTGCCGAGCATCGGCATATACACGTCCTTGTGCATCGCGATCAGCGAGGGATCGGGAGCGACGCGCATTTCAGGGGTTTGGACGAGGCTGATAGAATCCTGTCCGCCGCCAACGACAATATCCATATTGTCGACGATGATTTGCTTGGCTGCGGTCGCAATCGCCATCAGGCCCGAAGAGCACTGGCGGTCGATGGTTTGCGCAGAGACAGAAACGGGAAGGCCCGCACGCAAAGCCGCATTGCGGCCCACGTTACCAGCCTGTGTTCCTTGGGTGAGGACTGCGCCCCAAACCACATCGTCAATCTCGGCACCTTCGATACCGGCCCGCTCAACCGCGGGAGCGATCGAAAGCGCACCCAATGTGGCGCCGGGAGTGGCGTTAAACCCGCCCTTATAAGCCCGTCCAATGGGGGTACGGGCGGTGGAAACGATAACTGCATCGCGCGACATGGCGAAGCTCCTTTATAATGAAATGAAAACTCGGTTCTCCCGGGGAGGAACGAACCGTGCTTGTTTGAAAGTTAGAGGAAGTAGAGCGTCATCCACTCGCAGATCAGCGCGGGCTTGTCCTCGCCTTCGATCTCGATGGCGATCTCGCATGTTTGCTGCCACTGGCCAGGGCGTTTTTCACTCATCTCGACAAGTTTCCAATGGCCGCGGATGCGCTTGCCTGAACGCACAGGTGCGATAAAGCGGGTTTTGTTGCCGCCATAATTCACCGCCATCTTGATCCCGTCGATCCGCGGAACATCGCTTTCTGCGGTGAGCGTAGGGATCATCGAGAGCGTCATGAAGCCATGCGCAATTGTGCCGCCAAAAGGCGTCATCTTGGCCGCTTCCTCGTCCACGTGAATGAACTGGTGATCGCCAGTCGCATCGGCGAACATATTGATCTTTTCCTGAGTCATTTCGACCCATTCGCTGGTGCCGATATTCTCGCCTACGCGTCCTGCAATCTCTTGTGCGGTGGCCATGCGTCTCTCCTGAATTGCGTTAGAATCTCTAACTCGCTTCATGGAGCATCATGGGCGCTAGCGCAATGCAGTTTCCGTAAACGTCAACTTGCCGCTACGGCATCGCCGTCAGCCCGCCGATCGCGCGGGCCGCGATGCTGTGGGCGTCGCTTGCCAATGGCTGGCTTTTCGCGCTTCGCCTTGAGCGAATCATGCGCTTTGCATTGATTGTAGAGGCCGATTTGCAGGCCCACGAGCATCAAGATCACGGGCTGATATCCGATTCCTTGGAACAGTGCGCCGACGAAATAGATGATTCCGGCAGTCTGCAGGGCTTGTGCCATGGGCGCTTGCCACGTTTCGCCTTCGGCTGTGCGTTTGCGCCAGCGCGAGCGAATACGCTCCATTTGCCAGATACCCAGCCCATGCAGCAGCGCCCAGACGATAAGACCGGGATAGCCTTGCTCGCCCAGCAGTTCGAAAACGGCAGAGTGATAGGCGCGCCCTTCATCCGTCACTTCTCGATATTCGACAGAAACGGTGTTCCCGACTTCTTCTTTCACGGGCATTTCATAGGTGAAGCTATTGCCGCGATAAGCATCAAAGCCGCCGCCAAGCGGGTTCCTTTGAGCGTATTCGAATGTCCATTCCCACACCGCAAGGCGGGTTGAGGCGCTTTCATCTCCGCCGGGTTCGGCAATGGTCGCCATCCGGTCGTAATAGCTTTGCGGCAAGAACGGCAGAGCTGCGACGCCCAGCGCTGCGCCAGCCACAAGGAATGTCATCCGTCGTTTCACATCGCGCAAAAGCAGCACGGCAAGCGCTGCAATACACAACAGACCCGTGCGCGCTTCTGTCCCGACCGGAATCAGCAGGCTGGCAAAGATCAGTCCGCCAGCGAATACCTTGACCCGCCAATCGGGCTTGAAGATCGTTCCATGCTTGGCAAACCACACCACTAGCGGGATTAGCGCGATGGCAACCGTTGCCAAAGTCGAGCTTTCATAAATGCCGCTATTGTCATTGACGAAGAACAGCTTGTTCTCATAGCCGCCGCCGCCCAGCACGATCTTGATGCCTGCGCTGATGACAATCGCGCCAACTGCCAAGGCAATGGTCAGGGCCAGCGCTTCAAGCCGGAGCCGAGTTGTAAGTGTGAGCGGCAAGAAAATGCCGAACAGCAAAGCCTTCCAAACCCAATCCCATTTGAGGACGGCGCTATCGGGGAAATCAGCGCCACTCGTGGTCCACCAGCAATAAACCAGCAGAACCACCATCAACCCTTGGCGGAAAGTGAATTTCGCCCCGCGCTTGTCATCCAGCGCCAGCCAGCCACCGAAAGCTGCGACAAAGGCGATCAACGCCACTTGCAGCGATTGAATAATGCCATAGCCGATCTTTTGCGGGGCCAGAATACTGATGTAGACGTAGAGCAGCACCCAGATGAAGGGGCGCCTCAGCCCCAGCATCATCACAAAGCCGATAAAGGCGAGGAAGACGAGATCGATCATTCGGTCTTGCTCGCTTGCTCGGCTGCTTCATCGGAGCTGTTGCTGGAGGCCTTGTTACGGCGGCGCAACTGGGGCTTTTCCGGATCAAGTGCATCATCTTGCACAAGGCGGAAGAACGCGATGACAAGCAGGCCGTGCACCAATGTCAGGGCAAAATAGTCAATCACCGCCTTGTCATTCCCATCTTCGTTCAGCTTGGGCGCATTCCGCCAGCTTTATGAATGGGGCCTAGCAAAAGGGTGTTGACGGCCCGTTAAGCACATTGTGCCAAAGACATTTTCACCATGCGGATTTTGCACATACTCGACCACTCATTGCCGCTCCACAGCGGCTACACTTTTCGCACGCGCGCCATTTTGAAGGCCCAGCAGGCTGCCGGAATGGATGTGCGCGGCGTGACCGGCTTGCGTCACGAGGCTGATGGCCCTGCGGTTGAAACGGCCGACGGGTTGATCTTTCATCGCTCACCCGGTGTCGCTGAAGGGCCCGCCGGTATGCGCGAATGGCGCGAGATCGGCCTCTTCGCTGATTCCATCGAGAAGGTGATTGCCGATTGGCGGCCCGATATTCTGCACGCCCATTCGCCCGCGATTTGCGGTCACGCTGCTCTGCGTGCTGCCCGCAAGCACGGAATTCCGCTGGTTTATGAAATCCGTGCCTTTTGGGAAGATGCAGCCGTTGGCAATGGCACTGGCCGCGAAGGCTCAGTCAAATACCGCCTTACCCGCCAATTGGAAAACCGCGTAGTTCATGGCGCTGATGCAATCTTCACCATCTGCCACGGATTGCGCGATGATTTGATCGAACGCGGCTTTAATGGCGGCAAGATTGGCATTTCGCCCAATGGCGTTGATCTTGGCTTGTTCGGTGAACCGGCCAAGCGCGACCATGAATTGGCCGCAAGGCTGGGCATTGAAGATGGTCCAGTGATCGGCTTCATCGGCAGTTTCTATGACTACGAGGGGCTCGATGATCTGATCACCGCCATGCCTTTGTTGCGCGCCCGGTACCCAGAAGCGAAATTGCTGCTGGTCGGCGGCGGCCCGCGCGATGAAGCATTGCGCGCGCAAGCTGCTGCCCTGCCCGAAAGCGAGGCAGTGATCTTCACTGGCCGCGTGCCGCACTCAGAAGTCGAAAGCTATTATTCCCTAATCGACATTCTTGCCTATCCACGCAAAGCCAGCCGGTTGACCGATCTGGTCACTCCTTTGAAACCGCTTGAAGCGATGGCGCAGCAGCGCTTGGTCGCGGCATCAGACGTTGGCGGACACCGCGAATTGATCGAAGATGGCGCGACCGGCATTGTCTTTCCTGCCGATGATCCCGAAGCTTGCGCCGAAGTCCTTGCCGATTGGATCGAGCGGCGCGCGCAATGGCCAACGATCAAGGAAGCCGCCCTTACCCATGTGCAAAGCGACCATGATTGGGCGAAGAATATCAAACGTTATCAACTCGTTTACCATGAACTGCTAGAGGCAGGGGGTAAGTCCGAAATGGCTGCGGTTGCGTGAGCCAATAAGCGGAATAGACTAGAGCGTTATCAAGGATTCGAGCCCTTATGTTCGGTGCAGACACAATTTTCGCCAATGAAGCGCCTTCGCGGGCGCCGCTAGCATCGCATCCCGCTTTTGCGTGGATCATGATTGGCTGGTGCGCGGCCTTGTTCGGCCTCGCGACCTTTGTGATTGCCGCAGCCTTCTCTTCTGGAACCATCCTGCCCATCATCTTCGGCTTTGTGGCAGCCATTTTGGGTGCCGTATGCGGTTTCCAATTTTCAAAGAGTGTTGGCGCAAAAACCCCGACAATGCCCGCTGCGCCGTCTTTCAAACGCGCCAAGAGCGACGATATGACAAGCGACACCCGCGCCGCTTCGATCATATCCACTGCTGATCTGGGGAGCGCCAGTCTTGACGCGCCGATAGAAGACGCAGCCATTGATGAGGGCGAAGGCGATGCTTTTGCCTTGGCCGGCAATACCATTTCAGCGCCCGATGCTGATGAGGGGGAAGAAAAACCCGCCACATATTTCGAGGATCCCTTTGCTGAAGACGGCATTGATGGCCCCGGCTCGCCCAATGACCGCCATGCTCGCCCCGCTCTGGGTCGGGCGCAATTTGGCGATGGTGACCTTTCTTTTGGTGCACTGGAAGATCGCCCCGATGATGCGAATCTCGCATTGGATGATGAAGGTGGCGCAATTGAACCGTCTACGGATGAGGGCGATGGCGAAGAAGCATTGGAACTCGATGCTTTCGAACTCGCTGAAGAGGCTCCTACCCCGCAAACAGCTGATGATGTGGAAATCGAAGATGCAGTCGTCGAAGACGAAGATACTCGCTTGCAAGAAGCCGAAGTCATTTCGCTTAAAGATCGCGAGCTGGGCGAACTGAGCATGCCTGAAATGGTCGAGCGCTTTGCGGTTGGCCTGCAAACCCACCGCAGAGCACGGGCAAACGACCCTGCCAGCCGTGCTGTACGCCCAAGCGATCCGCGCATTGCCCAAGCCATCCGCGAACTGCCAATTGGCGATTTGGGTAAAGCAGCCAGCGAGAGCGATTCTGAAACGCGCCAGCAGGCCGACCAAACCGAGGCGGCGCTACGCGACGCTCTCGAAAAATTGCAACGCATGAGCGATCACGGTTGATTCGTTTCCTGCGCAAACGCGCAGCTCCCCGCATAAAGACTAAAGCTCAGCCATAGGCGGCTGAAAGAAAGCTAGGCTTTTCGCGGTTGCAAAACTGCCTTTCTGTCGGCAAAGAGACGCCAAGCGATCGGATTGCTGCGCGTTGACCTGCGCACACCATCTGCGCAACCCTGCCGGTCGGCTCATTGCGGCCCCACCCGATACCGGCATCTGACAGGACGGATTTTTGCGATGGGATACCCAGCGGCCCAAGGCCTTTATGACGCTCGAAATGAACACGACGCCTGTGGTGTCGGTTTTGTCGCGCATATCAAAGGGAAACCGTCGCATTCTATTGTAAGCCAAGCGCTCGAGATTCTGGAGAATATCGACCATCGCGGTGCTGTGGGCGCTGACCCGTTGCTGGGTGATGGCGCGGGCATTTTGATGCAGATCCCCGACCAATTGCTGCGCGATTGGGCCAAGGGCCAAGGGCTCGAGCTGCCCCAGCAAGGCGATTATGCCGTGGCCATGTGCTTCATGCCTCAAGACCCGGCAGCGCGCGCCTTTGTCACGGAACAATTTGAAAAATTCACCGCCAAGGAAGGCCAGCGCTTGGTTGGCTGGCGCGATGTGCCTGTCACGCTCGAAGGTTTGGGCAAGGCCGTGATCGATTCGATGCCGGTGATCCAGCAAGCGATCATCGCGCGCGGCGAGAATTGCCCAGACCAGGACGCATTCGAGCGCAAGGTTCTGGTCATCCGCAAGCAGACGCTCAATCCGCTCGCCAAACAGGCGGAAAAGCATGATCTGCCCGATCTCACCCAAACCTATATGCCAAGCTTCTCGTCGCGCACCATTGTGTACAAGGGATTGCTTCTGGCAAACCAAGTTGGTTCGTTTTACGATGACCTGCGCGACCCTGTTTGCGCATCGGCGATGGGGCTGGTCCACCAACGCTTTTCGACCAACACTTTCCCAAGCTGGCGGCTAGCCCACCCCTTCCGCCTGATCGCCCATAATGGCGAGATCAACACCAATCGCGGCAATGTGAATTGGATGAATGCGCGCCGGCGCACGATGGAAAGCGATCTGCTGGGCTCTGATCTTGATAAGATGTGGCCGATCATTCCGTATGGCCAGTCGGACACAGCCTGCCTCGACAATGCGCTCGAATTGCTGTTGGCGGGCGGATACAGCCTTGCCCATGCGATGATGATGCTGATCCCCGAAGCTTGGGCCAAGAACGAGCAAATGGATCCGGCCCGCCGCGCATTCTACGAATATCATGCTGCGCTGATGGAACCGTGGGATGGCCCAGCCGCTGTTGCCTTTACCGATGGACGCCAGATTGGCGCCACGCTGGATCGCAATGGTCTGCGGCCTGCGCGCTATTGCGTGACCAAGGACGATATCGTCTGCATGGCTTCGGAAAGCGGCGTGCTGCCCTTCAAAGAAGAAGACATCACACGCAAATGGCGTTTGCAGCCCGGCAAGATGCTGCTGATCGATCTGGAAGAAGGCCGCATCATCGAGGATGAAGAGCTAAAGGCCGATCTGGCCAGCGCCCAGCCCTACGCCAAATGGCTCGAAAGCGCGCAATATAAGCTTGATGACTTGAGCGTCGTCGATCCTGAATTTGCTGAAATGCCGCAGGATGAAAATCACGAAACACCCACGTTGCTGCAAGCCCAGCAAGCGTTTGGTTATACGCAAGAGGATATCTCGAAATTCCTCGAGCCGATGGCGACCAAGGGCGATGATCCAATCGGCTCGATGGGCACAGACACGCCGATCGCCGTGCTGTCGAGCAAATCGCGACTGCTCTATGATTATTTCAAGCAGAACTTCGCGCAGGTAACCAATCCGCCGATTGATCCGATCCGCGAAGAGCTGGTGATGAGCTTGCTTTCGATGATCGGTCCGCGCCCCAATCTGCTGGGCCGCGCAGCCGGTACGCATAAGCGTTTGGAAGTGCAGCAGCCGATCCTGACCAATGATGATCTGGCCAAGATCCGTTCGGTTGAATCGGCACTCGACGGCGCGTTCCGCACGCACACAGTCGATATGACTTGGGACGCTGAAACGGGCGCTGAAGGCCTTGAGATGGCGCTGAAGGAAATGTGCTGGGCAGCGACTGAAGCTGTGCTGCAAGACCAGAATATCCTGATCCTGTCGGACCGCAAGCAGAACGAAAACCGCATCCCCATGCCGGCATTGCTGGCAACAGCTGCGGTGCATCATCATCTGGTGCGCCAAGGCCTGCGGATGCAGACCGGGCTGGTGGTCGAAACCGGCGAAGCACGCGAAGTCCATCACTATTGCGTGCTCGCGGGTTACGGTGCGGAAGCGATCAATCCTTACGTGGCCTTCGAAACGCTCGAACAATTGCGTGCCGACAAGCATTCTGATCTGACCTCGGATGAAGTGCAGCAGAATTACATCAAGGCCGTGGGCAAAGGCATCCGCAAGGTCATGTCTAAGATGGGCATATCGACCTACCAATCCTATTGCGGGGCGCAAATCTTTGACGCGGTTGGCCTGTCCACGCCGTTCATCGATGCTTATTTCACAGGCACTGCCACCACTATCGAAGGCGTCGGCTTGCAAGAAGTGGCCGAGGAAACCGTGCGCCGCCACGCGCAAGCTTACGGCGACAATCCGCTCTATAAGAACATGCTCGATGTGGGCGGTATCTACCAATATCGTTTGCGCGGTGAAGATCATGCTTGGACGCCGGCCAATGTCGCCAGCCTCCAGCATGCTGTGCGCGGCGAAAAGGGTGCAGACAGCGCCAAGAATTACGAAGATTTCGCCAAGTCGGTAAACGAGCAATCCGAGCGTTTGCTTACCATTCGCGGGCTGATGGAATTCAAGAAAGCGGAAACGCCGATCCCGCTTGAAGAAGTCGAAACCGCCGCTGAAATCGTCAAGCGCTTCAGCACCGGCGCGATGAGCTTTGGCTCAATCAGCCACGAAGCGCACTCAACGCTCGCGATTGCGATGAACCGCATTGGCGGCCGTTCGAACACGGGCGAAGGGGGCGAGGAACCGCATCGCTTCACGCCGATGGATAATGGCGATTCGATGCGCAGCCGGATCAAGCAAGTTGCCTCGGGCCGTTTTGGTGTGACGACTGAGTATCTGGCGAACTCTGACGACATTCAAATTAAGATGGCGCAAGGCGCAAAGCCGGGCGAAGGCGGGCAGCTGCCGGGCCATAAGGTCGACAAGCGCATTGGTGCGGTTCGTCACTCCACACCGGGTGTGGGCCTGATCTCACCGCCGCCCCATCATGACATCTATTCGATTGAGGATTTGGCGCAGCTGATCCACGATCTGAAAAACGTCCAACCCGCCTCACGCATTTCAGTAAAACTGGTTTCTGAAGTGGGTGTAGGCACAGTGGCCGCTGGCGTATCAAAAGCGCGCGCGGACCATGTGACCATTTCAGGCTATGAAGGCGGAACAGGCGCATCGCCGCTTACTTCGCTCACCCATGCCGGTAGCCCATGGGAGATCGGTCTTGCAGAAACGCAGCAGACTTTGCTGCTCAACGATTTGCGCAGCCGGATTGCAGTGCAGGTCGATGGCGGATTGCGCACAGGACGCGATGTGGCCATCGGCGCGCTTTTGGGTGCAGACGAGTTCGGCTTTGCCACTGCACCATTGATTGCCGCCGGTTGCATCATGATGCGCAAGTGTCACTTGAACACATGCC
>CALLIO010000061.1 GCA_938009055.1 uncultured Altererythrobacter sp. | reverse complement strand
TTGGGCTTGAAGGTCAGGCCAAGCATGGCGACTTTCTTGCCGCGCGCAGCCTCTGTTCCGCCTAGCGCATCGACAACCTTGCGGCCCATGGCGCGCTTGCGGCTGTCGTTGGCTTTCACCACCGCCTCTACAATGCGCACGGGGCTGTCATAATCTTCTGCCGTTTTCAAAAGGGCGAGCGTGTCTTTGGGGAAGCATGATCCGCCATAGCCCGGCCCGGCGTTGAGGAACTTTGGCCCGATGCGGTTATCCATCCCGATGCCGCGCGACACGTCTTGAACATTCGCGCCCACTTTCTCGCACAGATCGGCCATTTCATTGATGAAGGTGATCTTGGTCGCGAGGAAGGCATTGGCGGCGTATTTGATCAGCTCGGACGAGCGGCGGTTGACGAAGAGGATGGGCGATTCGTTCAGGAACAGCGGGCGGTACACCTCGCTCATCACCTCGCGGCCGAAATCATCCTCTGCGCCGATCACGATGCGGTCAGGGCGTTTGAAGTCGCCAATGGCGGCCCCTTCGCGGAGGAATTCGGGGTTGGAAACAACGCTGACTTTATGCGCAGTTCCCGAGGCGGCAAGGATGCGCTCAACCTCATCACCCGTGCCGACCGGAACGGTGGATTTGGTCACGACCACTGCATCATTGGCAAGGCTTGCGCCCACTTCTTCAGCGACTGCATAGACGAAAGATAGGTCCGCATGCCCATCGCCGCGCCGGCTGGGCGTGCCCACGGCGATGAAGATAGCGGCGGCGCCCTTGATCCCCTCCGCCAAATCGGTGGTGAAGGAGAGGCGGCCAGCCTCCACATTGCTGGCGACCAATTTCGCAAGGCCCGGCTCATAGATAGGCATCACGCCATCGTGCAGCCGGTCAATCTTGGACTGGTCCTTGTCGATGCAAACAACATCGTGACCGAAATCGGCAAAGCAGGCCCCCGAGACCAGACCGACATAGCCCGATCCAACCATTGCGATTTTCATTCTACAGTTTCCTCAGCTGAAATTGTGATGCCATCTTCATTGTCGATGGCTTGAATAGTGCGGCGGGTCGAGCCCTCTAGCGCGAGCGCTGTGAGCACGCCAGAGCGGAAGGCGCCAGTATCAATGCCGATCCGGTTGCCGCAATCCATAACCTCGTCAAATATGGTGTGACCGTGGACGACGACTTTGGGCAGCGGCCCTTCGTGGCTCAAAAAGCGGTCGCGTATCCAGAGCATGTCCTTGCGCGATTGCTCCTCAAGCGGAACCTTGGGATTGATGCCAGCATGGACGAAGAGATAGTCGCCCGCGACAATCATCTCCTCAAAATCCTCGAGGAATTTGCGGTCTTTGGCCGGGACGATGGAGGGGAGCATTTCGTAAAGCTCGCCCAGCGATAGCTTGTTGTATTCCTTCGCCGACAATCCGTAGCTCAAGATTGTCTCGCGTCCGCCATGCTTGAGGAAGTGGCGCAGAACATCCTTGTCTTCAAAGGATTCGAGGAACATTTCCTCGTGATTGCCAGCCAGATAGTGCACCTCGCGCTGCTTACCCCATTTGCGTGCGCGTTTGATTACGCCTGCGCTGTCCGCCCCGCGATCGACCAGGTCACCCAACAAAACGACGGTGGTTTTGGCTGAGCCAGAGGCGCGGTCATCCTCTTCGATCGCATCGACCAATGCGTCGAACAGATCGCGCCGGCCGTGGATATCGCCCACCACATAATAGCGCTCGCCATCAGGGATCCGCGGCAAAGCGGACTTTTGCGGTTTCGAACCGAAGAGTTTTTTGACTGCTTTGAGAACCATTTCGCGATATTTTGCTTAGACTGCGCCCCCTTAATCTAAGCCTAAGCGGGTAGCAACCAATCGCCCTAAATGGGATTGGAGGAGGTGGTGCACAAATTCAACACTGTGAATTGTTTGCACCACATTGCGCAATTTCCCTTGTGCAATCAGCCGATACTGTGCACGATTGTGTCGCTTTTGGCAGAGATCGTACGTTTAAATGATGCGGCCGCCGAAAACGCAGGTGGGACGAGGCAAACAACACAAGACAGGAACTTGTCATGCTAACGTCCATCCGCGGCCTTACCGCCGCAACTCTCGCCACCGGCCTCGCTTTTGCAGCAACACCGGCTTTGGCAGACGAAAATACCACTACCGAAGAAACACTCATCACGGTTGTTGATAGCGAAGCGCTTGAAACTGCGGTTGAAGAGACAGATGCGAAAGCCGTCAGCTATGCTGAAGGCGAAAGCGGTTTCGAATTTTCCGGCAACGTAGCTCTCGTAAGCGAATATCGCTTCCGCGGCGTTGATCTCTCGGGCGGCGATATCGCCGTTCAAGGCGGCGTAGATCTGGCGCACAGCTCAGGCTTCTATGTTGGCACCTGGGGTTCTTCGCTCGACGAAGACACAGTGGGCTACGGCCACACCGAGCTTGACGTATACGGCGGCTTCGGCGGCGACCTTGCTGAGGGCGTATCATTCGACCTCGGCGTGATCGCTTATATGTACCCCAATGCTGGCCCCGGCGATTTCGATTACATCGAACTCTACGGTTCGCTCGGCTTTGAGCTTGGTCCGGTTGAGACAACTGTTGGCGTTGCATACGCACCCGATCAGGACTCGCTCGGCAGCACGGATAACTTCTACGTCTACACCGATGTGGGCATTGGTATCCCTGACACGCCGATCTCGATCAGCGGTCACCTGGGCTACACCGATGGCTTCTTGACCTTCACGAACGATTCGAAAGCGTTCGATTGGTCAATCGGCGTTGAAACATCGATCGCTGGCCCTGTCAGCCTCGGCGTTGCTTACGTTGGTGCAGAGGGTGATATCCCTGCCGGCAATTACGACTTTGTTGACGATGCAGTTGTGCTGACACTCAGCGCGAGCATCTAAGCGAGCCAATTTCAAGCGGACAGATAAGTTCGCATGAGGAACGAAGGGCGCGAGCTGTTATGGCTCGTGCCCTTTTTCTTTGCGCGCTTCTAATGCCGCGCTATGGCTTTGGGCCAATTCGAACTTGCAAGGTAGCAGCGCGCAATGACCAAGTTTCTCCATTCGATGATCCGCATCACCGATATTGATGCGACACTGGATTTCTTCAAACTGATCGGATTGGAAGAAGTGCGCCGCTTTGAAGTCGAGGCAGGGCGCTTCACCTTGGTGTTTCTTGCCGCTCCCGGCGAAGCAGGCGTGGCCGAGGTTGAGCTTACTTATAATTGGCCACCTGAAGATGGTAGCGCGCCGGAAACCTATGATGGCGGGCGCAATTTCGGCCATCTGGCCTACCGCGTCGATAATATTTACGAGACGTGCCAGCGGCTGATGGATGCCGGCGTCACGATCAATCGCCCGCCGCGCGATGGGCATATGGCTTTCGTCAAATCACCTGACGGGATTTCGATTGAACTGCTTCAGGGCGGCAATTTGCCTCCTCAAGAGCCGTGGGCCAGCATGGAAAACACCGGCAGCTGGTAAGCTGGTAAGCTGGGAACAGCGCCAGCGCTTACTCGCCTATTTATTGTCGAGGTTCGCCGCTTCTGGTGAATGCACCGTCGAGAAACGCAGCACTACATAGCCCAGAACAGCAGAGATAGCCGAGCCGGTTAGAATGCCGATCTTCGCCTCATCAATCAGGAACTGATTGCCGGGGAATGCCAGCAATCCGATAAACAGCGACATGGTAAAGCCGATCCCGCACAGGATCGTTATGCCCCAAACTTCTTGCCAGCTGGCATGTTCGGGGCGCGCGGCAAAGCCGGTCTTCTCCGATATCCAGATTGCGCTGAAGATACCCAACTGCTTGCCGACTACCAGACCGGCAGCAATTGCGACGGGAAGCGGATCGAGCAGGTTGTGGATCGTCATTCCGGCAAAGGAAACGCCCGCATTGGCAAAGCCGAAAACCGGCACCACCAGATAGGCGCTCCACGGCGCAAGGCCATGCTCCAATCGTTCTAGCATGGAATTGCCATCCTTGCGGTGCATCGGGATTGTCAGCGCGGCCAGAACGCCCGCGATGGTCGCGTGGACGCCGGTGTTCAGAACACACCACCACAGCACGATGGCGAGCAGGATATAGGGCCAAAAGCGGCTAACATGGATATGGTTGAGATAGGCCATAAGCGCCAAAACGGCGGCAGAAGCGCCCAGCCACATCATCGACACCTCGGGTGTATAAAACAGCGCGATCACCATCACCGCGCCCATATCATCGACAATCGCAACGGTGAGCAGGAACAGCCGCAAGGATGCGGGCACGCGGTTGCCGAGGATGCCCAACACGCCCATTGCAAAGGCGATGTCGGTCGCAGCCGGAATGGCCCAGCCATTGGTGTATTCACCGCCGCCAGAAACCAGCATGAAGACCGCAGCTGGCATCGCCATACCTGCCGCTGCTGCTACCATCGGCAGGCGGCGCGCTTTCGCATCGGCGAGCTGTCCGCAGACAATTTCGCGCTTCACCTCAAGCCCGACGACAAAAAAGAAGATCGCCATCAGTCCATCGTTCACAATGTAGTGGACCGATTTTAGCTTTTCATGCGGATACCAAGCGAACTTGCCATTGATGAGCTGGTCATAAGCCGGCGCAAGCGCCGAGTTTGCCGCCAGCATCGCGCCGGCGGCAACCAATATCAGCAAAATGCCCGCAGACGCGTCGCCGACAAACAGCGCGCGAACGGGGGCAAAGACAGAGCGAAGCGGGAGACGATTTTCAGCCATATTCTCACAACTCTCTTTCGCAAAAATTGTCCCGTTGCAAGCGAAGAGTGATGCGTCTAGCGTATATAAGAATAAAAAGCGGGCGACGATCAATTTGACTATACATTACTTGGCTTACTTTGAATGGCTTGTAGTAGTTCAAAGCGAACTTCTGTTGTTCGCTGGAATCTTCTTTCTGATCGGCTTTATTGATGAGTTTATTGTTGATTTGTATTGGCTTTGGCTGCGGCTGACCGGCCAAAGAAAGTCCGATAAGCTTGATGGAGAGGAATGGGCGGTCGCTCCGCTTGCTGGGGATGCTGCCATTTTCATTCCGGCTTGGAACGAATCGGCGGTGATCGGCGATACGATTGCCCATACGCTTGCTGCCTGGCCGCAAGAACAGCTGCGGCTTTATGTTGGGATCTACAAGAATGATGCGGAAACCTTGTCAGCGGCGATGAAGGCGGCGGGCGGCGATCCGCGTTTGCGGCTGGTGGTGCATGACCGCAATGGCCCCAGCACCAAGGCGGATTGCCTCAACCGGCTCTTCGTGGCTTTGCAGTCGGATGAGCGGCGCTATCGCCGTTTGGCGCGCATGGTCGTCTTCCACGATGCAGAGGACATGGTTGATCCGGCGGCCCTAGCCTTGCTTGACCGCGGGATTGACGAGGCGGATTTTGTGCAATTGCCGGTTCTGCCGATGCCGCAAAACAAAAGCCCTTTCCTTGGTAGCCATTATTGCGAGGAATTTGCCGAGGCGCATGGCAAGGCGATGGTTGTGCGCAATGCTTTGGGTGCGGCCTTGCCTGGTGCAGGCGTTGGGTGCGCGATTGCGCGCGAGGCGTTGGAGCAGCTCGCGAGCCGCAGCGACAGCGGCGAACCTTTCAATGCTGCATCACTGACAGAAGATTACGAGCTTGGTATCGAGCTGGCGCATTTCGACGCACGTTGGTCCTTTATTCGCAGACGGCACGGCAATGGCGAGCTGGTTGCGACACGTGCGTACTTCCCCGCGCGGCTCGATACCATTGTCCGTCAAAAGACCCGCTGGATCCACGGCATTGCGCTGCAAGGCTGGGATCAGCTGGGCTGGACGGGGGGCAATACGCCCAAGCTGACAGAGGTTTGGATGCGGCTGCGCGACCGGCGCAGCCCGCTCACCGCGCTGGTTTTGCTGACGGGATATGTCCTCTTGGGCCTTAGCGCTGTGGGTTTTGCCGCGAGCTATTTGGGCGCAGGCGACACTTTGGCGCTCACCCCCTTTGTCCAAGGGCTGCTGCTGGTCAATTTCGGCGCATTTGTGTGGCGGGCGGTGATGCGCTTTGCCTTCACCGCGCGCGAATTTGGCGTGGGCGAGGGGTTGCTGGCGATCGTGCGCATACCGATCACCAATGTCATTGCGATCATGGCTGGACGCCGCGCGCTCACCGCTTATGTGCGCACTTTATATGGTCAAGCGATCACATGGGAAAAGACCCCGCACACCATGCATCCAGCGCGCGAGCTTAGAACGCCGGAGCCTGTCTGATGAACAAGGTGCTTCCCCGTTCACTGACCTATCAGGTGCGGCCAGTTGCCCGCAGTCTTGATGCAAATCGGCGCGTATCGCGCGGTCGCCCGCTCATCATGCTGGCGCTGGTCTTGGGCGGATGGACAAGTATGCGCGTGGCGACATGGGAAACGCCTTTCCCCAGTGTTTTGGATGCGATGAATTCGCAGGTTCAAGCGCGTGTTAGCTCTGGTTCAGATGACCAGATGGTGGGTGCTCCCGAGCAAAATGTGGCAAAGCCTGCTGCCGCCGCCGCTTTTCCGCTGGCAGATGAGCAAGTGCCCACAATCTCGACGCCGCCAACACCGCGTCTTGAAACCATGCCTCAAACCGAGCCTGACGCGGCAATTGTCCCAAGCGAGCCGCCTGCGATTCAAGCCCCCGCATTCGAAGCTGTGCCAGCGCCGGTGGAGAGCGATCTGCAAATGGCTGCTTCGCATCAGCTGCTGTGGATGGCGGCAATGGCCTATATGCCGGTGCCCAAAAGCGTTTCGGATGTCTATCAGCGCCAAAATGCAGCGGGCCAAAATGATGCTGGTGACGGGGGGCAACCACCATTGGCGCTGCCCCTTTCTTCTTCGAACAATATCGATCGCTGGTCGCTGGATGCTTGGGGCTTTTGGCGCCAAGGCTCCACTTCGCCGCTCGTCGCTTTGGGCCGCGCGCCCAGCTATGGCGCAAGTCAGGCAGGCGCAGTGCTGCGTTACCGCCTCGATCCCGGTAGCGCCTTTGCGCCTGACGCCTATCTGCGCGCCTATTCCTCTTTAGAAGGCCGCACCGAACAAGAGCTGGTAGCGGGTTTCTCTACACGCCCATTGGCCGATGTTCCGCTGCGTGTGCATGCAGAAGCGCGCGCTTTACATTCTAGCGGGCGCACGCGGGCGCGGATGGCAGGCTTCGTCACCACCGAAGTCGCACCGGTCAAGCTGCCCTATGGCGCGACTGCAGAGGTTTATGGACAGGCCGGATATGTCAGCGGTGCACAGAGCACTGCGTTTGCTGACGGGCAATTGCATGTGATGCGCGAGGTTGCCGGATTTGATCTTGCGGACCGCAACACAGCCACGTTCAAGCTGGGTGGCGGAGCGTTTGCTGGCGCGCAAAAGGGTGCAACGCGCCTCGATGTCGGCCCCACGATGCGGCTTGAGACCCGCATTGGCGACACGCCCGCGCGGCTTTCGGTCGATTGGCGCGAGCGGGTTGCAGGCGATGCAGAGCCTGATTCCGGCCTCGCTGTGACGCTTTCGACGCGGTTTTAGGCCAATGACGCTGTGAGTTTCGGATTAAGCGGTTAGGCGGCTTTAATCCTTGCGCCCGCTAGGGTAGGCCAAACTCATGGACGTCTACCTCCCCATTGCCAATTTGTCGGTCAACGGTCTGTGGATCGTTGCGCTTGGCTTTGGCACGGGGATTTTGTCCGGGCTGTTCGGTGTGGGCGGGGGCTTTCTCACCACGCCATTGCTGATCTTTTCTGGGATCCCGCCAACCGTGGCCGCCGCCTCTGCTGCGACACAGGTGACAGGCGCAAGCGTGTCGGGCGTGCTCGCCCATGGCAAGCGCAACGGGGTCGACTACCGTATGGGTATGGTGATGGTCGGCGGCGGCGTGATCGGCGCGATTATCGGCGCGTTGTTGTTCCGCTTTTTCCAAGCCATCGGCCAGATCGATGTGGTCATCAACATCCTTTATGTGGTGATGCTGGGCACCATCGGAACGCTGATGGGGCGCGAGGCATTGGACGCGATCCGCGACAAGAAAGGCAAAGGGCAATCCGTGCGCAAGCGCCGCCATCACCCCGTGATCGCCGCAATGCCGATGCGTTGGCGCTTCTATCGCTCGGGCCTGTATATCTCGCCGGTGGCCCCAATGTTGCTGGGCGTGATTGTTGGTATTTTGACGATGCTGATGGGGGTTGGCGGCGGCTTTATCCTTGTGCCTGCCATGCTCTACATTTTGGGGATGAGCGGCAATGTTGTGGTGGGGACTTCGCTGTTCCAGATCCTGTTCGTGACGATGGCAACAACGGTGATGCATTCGCTCACGACCAAGGCGGTCGATATTGTTTTGGCGGGTCTGCTGCTGCTTGGATCGGTGATGGGCGCGCAGTTCGGTACGCAAATCGCGATGAAGGCGCGGCCAGAGATATTGCGGCTGGTGCTGGCTGCTGTCGTGCTCGCTGTGGCCTTGCGTATGCTCTATCAGTTGGGCGTCCAGCCTGATGAGATTTTCACGGTTGCGCCGATATGAGATGGGCTTTCCTCCTCCTCGCAAGCTTGATGCTGAGCGGGCAGCGCGATGCGATCCTCGTGCCCGAAGTCTCGCAAAACGAAGTGCAAGTGCGCCAGGGCTTTACCGGCACAGAGCTGCTGTTGTTCGGCGCGATCCTTGACCCTGCTGGTCGGCGCGCGGGGGCCGAGTATGACATTGTGGTTGTCCTCAAAGGGCCAGCCGAGCCAATCCGCATGCGCGAGAAAGAGCGCTTTGCCGGCATTTGGGTCAACGCGGCTTCGTCCGACTTCCGCTCTGCACCCAGCTTCTTTGCAGTGGCCGCCTCGCGCCCGGTTGAAGAGGTCGTGGATGACAGGACGGCGGCGATTTACGAGCTTGGCACCGAGTTTATCCAGCTTAGCCCGTCAGGCCAGATCGACCCTGAGAAAGAGCGCCGTTTTGCCGCTGGTCTCGTCGAACAGCGCGAGCGGCTGGGGCTTTATAAAGAGGATATGGAGGGCGTCGCGATCAATGAACAAGTGCTCTATAAAGCGCGGATCGCCTTGCCATCGAATGTAACCACCGGGCAATATACCGCTGAAACCTTTGCCATAACGGACGGGCGCGTTATCGCTTCTGCTGTGGCTGAGGTCGAAGTGCGCAAGGTTGGCATGGGCCGCTTTGTTGAACTGGCTTCGCAGGATTGGTCGCTGACCTATGGCATTGTCGCCGTGCTGCTTTCGGTGGGAATGGGTTGGGTCGCAGGCCGCCTTTTCTCGATGATCTGACACTGCTCGCCCGCCGCTCGCGTGGATCAGTGTTGACGCGTTGTTAACCCCATTTCGCCTATAGAAGCGCTCTTACGGATTAACCGGTTTTGGGGCTTCACATGGGCGATATGGCCAAACAGAATTTCGACGCGGATCAGCAAGGCGCTGCTCCCGATCAGCAAACCGATATGTCGGCGCAAGAAAACGCGCGTCTGCCGATCGGTGTTGTGCTGGAGATTGCCGGTTCCGGTTCGCAAATTGCGATCGATCTGGAGCGTCTCAACGAATGCCTTGAAGACCTTGACCCATCGGTTGCGATGGCCGGGCAAGTCGGCAGCCAAATCAAAATTCAGGTTGGCAACAATTGGTTGCTTGCCAGTGTTCGCAACCAGCGCAAGGACCGCCGCGCCAATGGCGGCATCCTCGCCAATATCGACTTTCTGGGCGAAGGCGCTGAGGAAAAGCTCACCGGCCGCATCCACGGCTTCCGCCGCGGTGTGACCCGCTATCCTGTCCCGGGCGCTTTGGTCTATCCGGCAACGACCGCTGACCTTGAGCAAATTTATGCCAGCGATGGCCGCGAGAACATCACCATCGGCACCGTCTATCCGACAAAGGATATTCGCGCCGGTCTTTATATCGATGCGATGCTGGGCAAGCACTTTGCCCTGCTTGGCTCAACCGGTACGGGTAAATCGACCAGCGCCGCGCTGATCCTCCACCGCATTTGTCAGGCTGCCCCACAAGGCCACATCGTGATGGTCGATCCGCACGGCGAATATTCCGCAGCCTTCCGCCAGACCGGTAAAATCCTCGATGTGTCGAACCTCAACATGCCGTATTGGCTGATGAATTTCGAAGAGCATTGCGAGGTTCTGCTGACCAGCGATGGCAATGAACGCCAAGTGGATGCCGATATTCTCGCCAAGTGCTTGCTGCGAGCGCGTTCGAAGAACCGCATGGCCGAAACGCTGGGCAAGATTACGGTGGATTCGCCCATTCCTTATCTCTTGTCTGACCTTTCCAATGAGGTGAAGGACCAGATGGGTAAGCTCGACAAGGCGACATCCTCGGCTCCTTACATGCGCATTGCGACCAAGCTTGAAGAGCTAAAGGCCGATCCGCGTTACCAGTTCATGTTCTCTGGCATGCTTGTGGGCGACACGATGGCTGAATTCATTGCCAAGGTTTTCCGTATGCCGGGCGAGGGCAAGCCGATTTCGATTATCGACGTTTCGGGTGTTCCATCCGACATCACTTCGACCGTTGTGGCTGTTCTCAGCCGCTTGGTTTTCGACTTTGCAATCTGGGGCCGCGAAGAAAAGACGCGCCCCGTCCTGCTGGTCTGTGAGGAGGCGCACCGTTACGTGCCCAACTCGGCCAATGAAGACGGTTCCTCTGTTGGACGCATCCTTAGCCGGATCGCGAAAGAGGGCCGCAAATACGGCATTTCGCTGGGCCTTATCACCCAGCGTCCCTCCGACCTTGCGGAGGGCGTTTTGTCACAGTGCGGTACGATCATCTCAATGCGTCTCAACAACGACCGCGACCAAGACTTCGTGCGGGCCGCTATGCCCGAGGGTGCGCGCGGCTTCCTCGATTCCATTCCCGCCCTGCGCAACCGCGAATGCATCGTCTGCGGCGAGGGTGTGGCCATTCCGATCCGCGTCTCTTTCGATAATCTGGAAGAGAACAAACGTCCGGCATCGGAAGATCCAAGCTTTGTCGATCTGTGGAGTACGTCCGGCGGCGAAGAAGAAACCGTCAGCCGCGTTGTCCAGCGCTGGAGAAGCCAGGGTTAACTTCCCCGCGTATCTCCATAAAGATGGATATGCAGCCGGTCTGACATTCGAAATCCGTGCTCCAGACATAATGGCGCGAGCCATCCGCTGCGCTTGTTGAGCGCGGCGCTATCCGTCCCCTCTGGCATCAGGAATGTGCGCGCAGGCGGAATGTAATGCTTGGCCGCAAGCGCGAGAACCTCGTCCACATCATCTGGCTGAGCGATCACGAATTTGAAGAAAGCGCGCGGGTCGCTGGCGTAAAAATCCAGCCGTTCCTCGATCAGCGCCAGCTCAGCCGGATTACCCGAATGCGCAAGCTTTGGGCTGACATTGTATTGATCGACGCGAATATCGACATGGCTTGGCGCCTTGGTGGTGCCATTGGTTTCAATCTCAATTTCCATATCTGGAATATGCGCCACCAAATCGGCGAGGGCAGGGCCTTGCAGCAAAGGCTCGCCGCCGGTGATGACGAGCCGCTTCTGGCCCAATGCAAGGATGCGCTTCGCAGCGTCTTGCGGCGCAAGCGTGACCTGATTGGCTTTGCGTTCGAAGACTTCGCCATTGCGGTGCGGCTTCGTCTCGTCCCATCTCCACGTATAGGCGGTATCACACCATGTGCAGGCAAGATTGCAGCGCGATAGCCGAATGAAAGCAACCGGCGTGCCGACAGATGGCCCTTCGCCTTGGAGCGAGGCGAAGATTTCCGCATCGCCCGTATCATCCGTGGCGAGGACCAGCTGCGCCATTATCCCAGCCGTTCCAATGCCGCCTTCAATCGCTGAGCCTCAGCCGAATGATGCGCGAAATCTGCCTTGGCTTTTTCGACAGCTTCAGGCTTGGCGCGCTCTACGAAATTGGCGTTGGAAAGGCGGCCTTCCAAACTCTTGGCTTCTTTTTCAGAGGCGGCGAGCGCTTTTTCCAAGCGCGCTTTCTCCTCGCCCACATCGATCATGCCTTCCAGATCGACGAGGATCACATCATCGCCCACCGCAATTTCCATCGCGGGTTTTGGGGTGGGGCCAGCGACAGAGTTCTCGCCAATTTTGCCGATCAGCGCAAAGGGGCCGACTTTCGAAAGGCGTTCAATTGCCGC
>CALLIO010000060.1 GCA_938009055.1 uncultured Altererythrobacter sp. | reverse complement strand
CGCATCGACGGCGAGAGCATCCTTCGCATTGTAGCGCGGCGCCCCTTCCACAAGCGGCACTTCAGCAATCTCTGCCTTGCCCACTTCGACGCCCTTATCTGCCAAGCGTTTACCCGAGGAAAGCACGTTGCGCTCGTAGCTACCGACAAAGCTATTGTAGTTTTTGACCGCCGTTTCGAGACCGCCGCCAACGCGTTTCAAATGCTCGGCGGACACCCGAAGCCGGTCGTAAAGCTCTGCGCCCATGCGGCCAATTTCCTGCGCCTCGCGCGCCAGCCCATCCTGCCGCCAAACCTGCGCAACCGTGCGCGCAATCGCAACCAGATTGGTAGGGGTGGCAAGCAAAACGCTGCGTTCAAAGGCAAAATCCCACAGCTCGGGATCTGCTTCCAAGGCCGCGGTGACAAAATGTTCGCCGGGGACAAACATGATGACGTAATCGGGCGCTTCTTCAAACTGGCTTTGATAGCTCTTCGCGCTCAGCGATTGGACGTGGTTGCGCATGCTCTTGGCGTGCTGGCCCAATTGCACTTTGCGCTCTTCATCCTCATCCGCCTCAAACGCGGCCTGATAGGCGTTGAGCGAAACTTTCGAATCGACAACCAGCTTCTTTTGGCCAGGCACATTGATGATCGCATCGGGGCGCAAACGGCCTTCTTCGGTATCAATCGAAGCTTCCAGCTGGAAGTCGGTATGTTCGGCGAGCCCGCATTGTTCGAGCAGGTTTTGCAGGGCCCGTTCGCCCCAGCGCCCACGCGCTTTGGGAGCATTGGTGAGCGAATTGCCCAGCCTTTGCGCCTCGCGCCTCACTTCTTCCTGCCCCTCGCGCATGGAAGCGATCAGACCGGTGAGCTGACCGAACGCATCGACCCGCTGTTTCTCCAAAGTCTCGACCTGCTTTTCATATTTTTCGAGCCGCTCGCCGACGGGCGAGAGCAACGTTTTGATCTTTTCCTCACCAGCCGCTTCGGATTGTTTGAAGCGTTGTTCCGCCCGCTTGAGAAAATCCTCCTGATTGCGCTGAAGCACCTCTGCCCCTGTCGCCTTGAACTGGGCGAGCATTTCTTCGCGCGCTTCCTTCATCTGCAGCATCTGCTTGTCGAAATTGGCTTCGTTCGCTTCGAGAGTGGCGATTTTGACCTTCGCATCGCTCAGAGCGATTTGCGATTCGCCCAGCTCGGCCCCAGCGCGCCGGAACTTCTCATCCAGCGCCTTCGCCTCGCCCTCTTTCTCTTCGAACCGAGCGCGCCATTCTGCCGCCGGGCGCGAGCCAATGAACCACCCCGCCCCTGCGCCTACCCCAAGGCCAAGGATGAGCAAAACTATACTGAGAAGAGTCGAATCCATGCTCAACTCTTACACGGAACGTAAAGAGAACGCTAGCCCTTTGCGGCGCTTGTCCTCAGCCGTCGTCGGACTTGCCCGTTCGCTTCGCCATGAAATTGTAGAGCAGGTAGAATCCGACGGCAAAAATGCCAAAATAGGCGGCAAAGCGGATCGCCAATTGGTCGAAATTCAGCCCGCGATCAAAATAGACCCAGCTGCACATCAGAATCGCATAGAGCAGTCCAGCAAAGGCGGCCTTTGGAAAACTGATGGGTTTCACAATTCTAAGCAGCCTGGCGAATCTTCTTCAGCTTTTTCAGCGCCATCTGCTTCTTCAGCCGGCTTAAATGGTCGATGAAGAGAATGCCCTCGAGATGATCCATCTCGTGCTGGATGCAGGTGGCCATCAACCCTTCGAGCTGTTCCTCGTGCATGGCGCCATCAACGTCCTGATATTGCACCGTGCAGGTCTCTGGCCGGTCAACATCGGCATAAATCTCTGGCACGGACAGGCAGCCTTCCTGATAAGTCGCAAGCTGCTCTGCCGGATCGACGATCACCGGATTGACGAAAACGCGCGGCTCTTTCTTGGTCGCGGGATGGGTGTGCTTCGTCCCGTCATGCTCGCACTCAACCGGCGGCGCATCGGGATCCTCGGGCTGGAGGTCGATCACCAGCAAGCGCTTGGGAATGCCGATCTGGATCGCGGCAAGACCGATCCCATTGGCCGCATACATTGTATCAAACATGTCAGCGACGAGGGTTTTCAAATCCTCGCCAAACTCGCTCACGTCTTGCGAGACGGTTTTGAGCCGCGGATCGGGAACTTCGATGATTTCGTGAATAGCCATGCGAGCGATTTAGGGGGCGCTGAGCGCTTCTGCAAGCGTTGGTGTTTTATGAAAATGGGCCGAAGCCAGCCCACGCCCTCCACCCTTCCACCCGGATTATCACACCGGGTTACGATCCGGTTGGAAGGGTGGAGGGCGTAGGCGGCATGGCATCGCAATAAAGAATCAAACCGGCCTCCGCGCCCTCAATGCCTGAGCCAGCGTGCCTTCGTCGAGATAATCAAGCTCCCCGCCCACCGGCAGACCATGCGCCAATTGCGTGATGCGAACGGAGTGCTCCTCCAACCGCTCGGCAATATAATGCGCGGTCGTTTGCCCCTCCAGCGTGGCGTTCATTGCCAGCACCACTTCGTCAATGCCGCCCTCTGCAACGCGATCGAGCAGCGATCCGATGGCGAGATCCTCTGGCCGAACGCCGTCCAATGCAGAGAGCTTACCGCCCAGCACATGATAGCGCCCCGAGAATAGCCGCGAGCGGTCAAGCGCCCACAAATCCGCCACATCCTCAACCACGCAAAGCGACTTCGCATCGCGGCGCTGATCAGCGCAAATACCGCATGGGTTTTGCGTGTCGACATTGCCGCAAGTCTCGCACTCGACCAGCGTTTCCTGCACCGCGCCCAAAGCATCAAGGAGAGCGGGAAGCGCCTGTTCGCGGTTCTTCACCAGCCACAGCACCGCACGCCGAGCAGAGCGCGGCCCCAGCCCGGGGAGCCGGGCCAATGCGCCGGATAGACTTTCAATCTCTTGCGATGCCATGGGGGGAGAGATAGGGGCAGATGCGAATTCGAGAAAGGGCCACGCACCAGTCATGCGCATCATTTTCATGGGAACGCCCGATTTTGCGGTGCCAGCCTTGCGCGCTTTGCATAGCGCGGGGCACGAGATTGCTTGCGTCTATACCCAGCCGCCGCGTCCCGCTGGCCGGG
>CALLIO010000059.1 GCA_938009055.1 uncultured Altererythrobacter sp. | reverse complement strand
TGCAGCTTCCTTGGCGCTGATTGCGCCGGAATTGACACTGACGGTCACCGGCCTTGTGCTGCTGCTCGCCAGCGCTTGGGGCGGCGACAAGATCGCGCGTCCTATCGCTTGGATTGCAGCTGCAGCGCTGTTTGCTGCGGGTATCCAATTGGTGCCGGTGCTGCACGACGGATTGATGGGGCCAACGCAGGAAGCGTTTGGAGGGCTGTTCCGGGCCGATTCCTACGCTGCTTTTGCCAAGGCGCTGATCTATCTGGCGGGCATTGGATGTTTGTTCGTGGCGCCTGCCTATTTCGGCCATTTGCGCGCGATGCGCTCAGAATATTCAGTGCTGGTGCTCTTTGCCAGTGTCGGCATGAGCATTATGGTTTCTGCTGGCGATTTCCTGACGCTCTACGTAGGTTTGGAGCTGAATTCACTCGCGGCCTACGTGCTTGCGTCGATCCTGCGCAATGACAGCAAGTCGGCTGAGGCGGGTCTGAAATATTTCGTGCTTGGCGGTCTTGCCTCGGGCATTCTGCTTTACGGCATGAGCTTGCTCTATGGCTTTACCGGCGCGACGAGTTATGCCGCCGTATCGCAAGCGATTTCGGGCGAGATGGCAACGGGCGCATTGTTCGGTGTGATTTTGGTGCTCGCTGGGCTTGCCTTCAAGATCGCCGCAGTGCCGTTCCACATGTGGACGCCGGATGTGTATGAGGGCGCGCCAACGCCCGTCACAGCCTTCTTCGCAACCGCGCCGAAAGTCGCTGCCGTCGCGCTTACAGCGCGGGTCGCGATTGAAGCGTTCGGCGGACAATTGGGCGCGTGGCAGCAAGTCGTGATCTTCATGGCTATCGCCTCGATCGTGGTCGGCGCGCTGGGCGCAATCGGGCAAGAGAATATCAAGCGCCTGCTCGCCTATTCCTCGATCAACAATGTCGGCTTTATTTTGATTGGCCTTGCGACAGGAACGGTTGCGGGCGTGTCGGGTATGCTGGTTTATCTCTGGATCTACATTGCGATGACGTTGGGTAGCTGGGTCGCGGTGCTGATGCTCAAGGATGACGAGGGCAATCTGGTCGAGAATATTGCCGATCTGGCAGGGCTCAACCGCACAAAGCCACTTCTCGCATGGTGCCTGTTCTTCCTGATGCTAAGCCTTGCAGGCATTCCGCCATTGTTCGGCTTCTGGGGCAAGTTTGTCGTATTCCAGGCTGCGGTTGAGGCTGACATGATCGCGCTTGCCGCCATTGGTATCGCGGCCAGCGTGATTGGCGCATTTTATTATCTCAAGGTCTGCAAGATCATCATGTTCGATGACAATGCCGAAGTGGTGAAGGGCAGCAGCCCGGCATCGCATTGGGTCATCCTGCTCATCACTTCTGTGATAATCTCGCCGCTTGGTTTCCTGCTGACACCGTCTTTGGGCGATCTAGCAGACAAAGCGGCAAGCGTATTGTTCGCAGGGCTTTGATCGCGTTTCCGGCGTGATTGAAACCGTCGAAGAAACCGGCTCCACCAATGCAGATTTGCTTCGCCGGCTCGCCAGGCATGAACGCGTGGGTGAGGGTGACTGGCTGATCGCCAACCGGCAAAGCGCCGGGCGCGGGCGGCAGGGCCGAGATTGGTTCGATGGCGCGGGTAATTTCATGGGCTCGACCGTCGTGCATATCAGCGATCAAGGGCCACCTGCGCATACGCTAGCGCTGATGGCGGGGCTTGCGCTGTATGAAGCGGTGCTGCCGATCATTCCCGAGCCAACCGCACTCCAACTCAAATGGCCCAACGATCTGCTTTTGGGCGGAGCGAAATTGGCTGGCATCCTGCTGGAACGGCACGAGCAAAGCGTTGTCGTGGGGATTGGCGTGAACTTGCGCGCTGCGCCCAAATTGCCTGACCGCGAGACGACTGCACTGGCCCATGCGACCGCACCGCCCGAGCTCGAAACTTTCGCGCGTGCTCTTGCCAAAAGCTTCGATGCCGAGCTTGAACGCTGGCGCACTTTTGGTCTCGAGACGTTGATCCGCCGTTGGCTCGCCTGTGCCCACCCCATCGGCACGTCGATCAGCGCACATGACCCATCGGGAGAAGTTGTGCTTGGAAAGTTTGACGGGCTGGATGCAAATGGTTCATTGCAGATACGCTTGGCAGACGGGTCGAGCCGCAGCGTCCATGTGGGCGATATTGTGATTAGCCAGGGAAGTTGAGATGCTGTTAGCCGCCGATGTCGGGAACACCAATGTCGTCTTTGCGCTGTTCGAAGGGCGCGAGATCAAGGCACGCTGGCGCATTGCGACCGATCCGCGCCGGACGGGCGATGAATATGCCGTGTGGCTGCTACAACTTCTCGAAATCGAGGGCGTGAAGCGCGAAGATATCAAGGCGATCATATTCGCCTCAGTCGTTCCGCGTGCCAATCACAATCTTACCGTTTTGAGCGAGAAGTATTTCGCCATTACCCCGCTGATTGCGGGCGAGGGGAAGGCCGCATGGCCCTTTACCGCCGATGTCGACCAACCAAGCTCGCTTGGTGCCGACCGCGCGCTCAATATTTTGGCCGCGCATGACCAATATGGCGGTGATTTGATTGTTGTGGACTTTGGTACCGCCACCAAGCTGGAGGCGATTGATTTCAACGGCACGTACAAGGGCGGCGTAATTGCGCCCGGCATCAACCTTTCGCTCGACGCGCTGGTGGGCAAGACCGCCAAGCTCCCGCGCATCGCGATCCGCGCGCCGGAAAGCGACAGCGTCATCGGCCGCAACACCGAAGACCAGATGCTGATCGGCATCTTTTGGGCCCATGTCGCGATGATGGAAGGGCTGATCGAGCGGATGCGCGCTGAAATCGGGCGTCCGGCTAAGGTCGTCGCTACTGGCGGCCTTGCCATCCTGTTCGATGACCAGACCGAAATTTTCGACCATGTTGACGCTGATTTGACGATCAACGGCCTCGCGATCCTCGCCGAACGCGCGAACGGATAACCCCACTCTTATGAAAAAGAACTTCACCCCCGAAAACGAGCTGCTTTTCCTCGCCTTGGGCGGGTCGGGAGAGATTGGCATGAACGTCAATCTTTACGGAGCAGACGGCAAATGGCTGATGGTCGATCTGGGCATGACCTTTTCCGGCGACCAATATCCCGGGGTTGATCTGGTTTTTGCGGATCTGGAATTTATCGAAGAACGTTCCGATGATCTCCTCGGAATTGTCCTGACCCACGCCCATGAAGACCACATTGGCGCTGTGCCCTATTTCGCAGCTGAGTTGGGCGTGCCGCTCTTTGCCACGCCTTTCACCGCCGACCTGGTTGCGCGCAAATTGCAGGAAGCCGGGATCGCTGGCGAGATTGAGTTGAACGTGATCGAGGAGGATCACGGCTCAATCCAGCTTGGCGCATTCAACATCACATACATCCCGCTTGCTCACTCGATTGCCGAGGGCAACGCGCTGCTGATCGACACGCCCTATGGCCGGATATTTCACACCGGTGATTGGAAGCTCGATGAAGAGCCGATCATTGGCGAGCCGACCACTGAGGAAGAATTGCGCGCGATTGGTGCTGATGGAGTGCATGCACTGGTTTGCGATTCGACCAATGTCTTCAACCCTGAGCCCAGCGGATCGGAAGGGGCAGTCTATCGCGGGCTGATGGATGAAGTCGCCAAGCATGCGGGCCAGCGCGTGCTGGTCACAACCTTTGCGTCCAATGTCGCGCGCTTGCAAACGCTTGCCGATGTCGCGCGAGAGACAGGAAGGCAGATTTGCGTTGCCGGGCGTTCGCTCGACCGCATTATCGAGGTGAGCCAAGACAATGGCTATCTCACCGATTTTCCGCAGCCGGTTGATTTTGACACGGCGATGCGACTGCCGCGCGGCGATGTGCTGATTATCGCTACCGGCGGGCAGGGCGAACCGCGCGCCGCGCTTTCTCGCATCGCTGAAGAGAACCATCCGCTCGATCTGGTTTCCGGCGATGTTGTGCTGTTCTCCAGTCGCCAAATCCCGGGTAACGAACTTTCCATTGGGCGCATCCAGAACCGTCTGGCTGAGCGTGGGATCACTATGGTAACCGACCGCCAAAGCTATATCCACGTCTCCGGCCATCCAGGGCGGCCAGAGCTTGAAGCGCTCTACGATTGGCTTAAGCCCGAAGTGCTTGTTCCCGTGCATGGCGAGAACCGCCATATGGCGGAACAAGGCCGCTTGGGCCGCGCCAATGGCATCCCGCAAAACATCGTCCAGCAAAATGGCCAGATCATTCGGCTTGCGCCCGATAAAGCGAGCAAGCTTGCCGAAGTGCGTTCAGGGCGGCTGATCCTGGATGGCGATATTATCGCACCGGCTGATGGAGAGGCGATTGCGATGCGCCGCCGTTTGGCGCGCGAGGGGGCTGTGATGGTCGTACTCGACCAGCAATTGCGCCCGACAATGGAAGTTCTGGGCCTTCCGCTCGATGAAGATATGCCCGACTTCATCCTTGAGGCTTGCGAGGACGTAACTACCGCAATCGCAAAGCTAAAGGGCAAGCAGCGCGAAGATCGCGGCGCCATCCACGAAGCGGCGCGGCTTGCAACGCGCCGGGCAGCGCGGCGTTGGTCAGGTAAATCTCCGCAAGTGCGGGTCATCATGCTGGGAGAAAGCGCGTAATGGAGTGGACTTCGGTTCTTGCGATCTATCTGCTGATCTGGGTGATGACGGCATTTGTCATGCTGCCCTTTGGCGTCAAGACGCATGAGGAAGCCGGCGTTCCTAAGGTCGCGGGGCAAGCCGATAGCGCGCCGGTAAACTTTAAGCCAGGGCGGCTTGTCCTGCGCGCGACGATCAGCGCCATTGCGCTAACCACGCTATATGTGCTCAACTATATCAATGGCTGGATCGGGGTTGACGACGTGAACTTCATGGCCGGGTTGTTCGGCGCAGAATAACGCCAAGGCAACCTAATTGCGGAGCCGGTCGGTCGCTTGTGCGAGCGCGACATAGAGCTTGCCCATATCTGAACCCAGCACCGTAACGCCCAACGCATTGCCATCGCGGGTCGACAAGACAGAGCGCAGCATACCTTCGAAATCATGGATGAAGCGGTTCACATGCTCGCGGAAATTATCGTCTTTTTCGTATAGCTCTGTCAACTCTTTCGCTTCGGTATTGTCGACCAACTTGACCGCGCGGCGGGTAAAGATACCTCGATCACCCTTGAGGTATGCGGCCCAAGCCGTATCCGACACATCACTTGATAGCGACTTGGAAATGTCGATAGCATTGGAATTGAGGCTTTCGGTGATGAGCGCCATGCGTCGCGCAAAATCATTGTCGACCTTTTCTTCAGCGACCTCGCGTGCGCGTGCTGCGCGTTGTTCGAGATTGCCCGCAAGCTCGTTCACTTTCGCGAGTTGATCGCGCAACTGCACGGTGGTTTCGCGACCGGCGAGGGCGGCATTGTCAGCTGCTTCCTGCAGGCGTGCCATTGCCTCTTCGGTTTGGTTTTGGATCGATTGCTCGATCGCACTCACGGCATTGGCACTGATCGCGTCAGCAGAGTTCTTCAGACCCTGCTCAAGCCCAGTGTCGAGCGAGGCAAAGGCGGATTTCGCAGCGCTATCGAGCTGCCGGATTGCGGCGGTGAGGTGATCCTGCGTCTTGACCGCAATGCTTGTGCTTTCCTCGCCCAACCTCTCGACCTCTCCTTTGAGAGTGCGCAATTCCGCCAGATGTTGCTCGTTGCTTTCTGCAAGGTTTGCACTGGCCTGTTGAATCGAGTCATCAAGTTCTTCGACCTTCGTTTTTGAAGTGACGAGGTAGTCGGACAATTTGTCGCCCAGATTGTTGGACTGCTCCATCATCGAATTGAGCAAGATCGTGCGTTCTTCCACTTGAGTCAGTCTTCCAGAAGCTTCCTCAATCGCAGCGGGCAAATCTTCGCGGCTGTGCTGGGCGCCAGACTGGATAATCTCGAGCAGGCGAATGCCGTCCTCGGTTAGAGTGCCAAGCGATTGCTTTGTTTGGGCGAGCTTCTCCTCGCTTTCGTGGATCTGGCTGGCAAGACCCTGCAAGCTTGCTGAGAATTGGTCTTTCGCCTTCTCTGACAATACCCCAGCGGTTTCGATCAGCGAGTTGAACTCAAACATGGATTGCGCGATCTTCTCGCCCTGTTCGGCAATCTTTGCCGATTGGGCGATGTGCTCTTCGGCCTTCTCATTGAGCGTGTTGTCGAGCGAAATTAGACGCGCTTCCATTTGCGCAATGGCGTCGTTTTCGCGTTTGTCGAAGCGCTCCTGTCGTGCGAGCATTTCCTCTTCGAATTTGACATCGCGCGCGGCCAGAATTTCGTCGAAACGGTTGGCTTCTTTGAACAGCCCTTCCATCCGTTCCTTGGAAGATCGCGCAGCATTTTCGTCTATCGCATTGAGCCTGCCTGAGACC